>DATGVV010000259.1:0-4482 GCA_035299885.1 Chloroflexota bacterium
CCTAGACTTTTAGTGATGGCACGATTGAGTCTCCTCCCTCGGCAGATGGTGTTCTACGACCTTTTCAAGCAGGACATCGCCAACGCCGTCAAAGCGGCCGAAGCCATGCAAGACATGGCCTACCACTACACCGACATCGTCGAAAAGGCGCGGGCTATCAAGGCCATCGAGCACGACGGCGACACTATTACGCACGAAATTATCAGGACGCTCAACAAGACGTTCGTCACCCCGTTCGATCGCGAGGACATCTACGCGCTCTGCACCTCGGTGGACGACGTGGTGGACCTGATTGAGGCAACGGCCGACGCCTGCGTGCTGTATCAGGTGAAGGCGCCCACCGAGCACCTGCAGCAGGGCTGCGACATCCTGGTCCTGGCGGTCAAGGAGCTGCAGAAGGCGTTCGACAAGCTCAGCACGTTGTCCGGATTAGACGAGCACTGGATCGAAGCCAACAGCTTGGAAAACCAAGCCGACCAGGTATATCGGCGAGCCATTGGCGAGCTGTTCAGCAACGGCCGCGACGCGGCGGACATCGTGCGCTGGAAGGGCGTCTACGACCTGCTGGAAGACGCGAACGATAAATGTGAGGACGTAGCCAACATCATCGAGACCATCACCATCAAGCATGCCTGAGCGGAGCGTCCTCCTCCTGGCGCCGCGCCGCGGGTGACGGAGGGGCTGCCGTAGAGGGCAATCTCGCACTCCTGATTCTCGTCATCGCCCTCGGCCTGGTGTTCGAGTTCGTCAATGGCTTCCACGACGCGGCGAACGCCGTCGCCACCGTCATTGCCACGCGCGTCCTGCCGCCAGCGGCAGCCGTGCTGATGGCGGCGGTCATGAACTTTCTTGGCGCGATTTCCGGCACGGCGATTGCCACCACAGTCGGCAAAGGCATCGTCGACCCCCATGCGATAACGCAGATCACGGTCGCCGCTGGACTCATCGCGGCGATCCTGTGGGATCTCACCACCTGGTGGTTTGGCCTGCCCACCAGCTCGAGCCATGCACTGCTGTTCGGTCTGCTCGGCGCGGCAATTGCCACCGCCGGCCCTAGCGTGATCGTCAGCCAGGGCGTGTCGAAGACGCTGTTCGGCATTGGCTACTCGCCAATCGTTGGCCTGCTCGGAGCAGCCCTCATCATGGTGCTGCTGTATCGCATCTTCTTCCGGGTGACGCGCGGCCGGGTGAACGCCATTTTTGGCCGCGCTCAGCTCCTGTCGTCGGCGTACGCCGCGTTTAGTCACGGAGGAAACGACGGCCAGAAGACCATGGGAGTCATCGCGCTGGCGCTAGTGACGTTCCAACCCCAGGGGACGGCGTTCTCAGTCCCCCTGTGGGTCATTCTGTCGTGCGCGGTTGGCATGGCGTTGGGGACGGCGGCCGGCGGACAGCGAATTATCCGCACGATGGGCTTCCGGCTGGCGAAGCTCGACCCCATTCATGGCTTCGCGGCGGAGACCGCGGCAGCGACCGTGATTGAGGTTGCGACTCGCCTTGGCATCCCCATCAGCACGACGCACGCGGTCAACGGCGCCATCCTGGGCGTCGGCTCGGTGCACCACTTCCGGGCGGTGCGCTGGGGAGTGGCTGCCAACATCGTCGCGGCCTGGGTGCTCACGGTGCCATCTGCCTTCGTGCTGGGCTGGCTGCTGATGCAGCTGGCCAGGCTGTTTGGCTGGGCCTGACCTGAGCGTCTAGACTTTTCGGGTTATGGCTGACTCTCAGACGCTAGACGTCGCGCCGCGCAGCGCGAAGGGCAAAGCAAACAAAGCGCTGCGGCGATCGGGCTTCGTGCCCGTGCACGTGTACGGACCTGGCATCGAGCCTCAGGCCGTCCAGGCCGAGGAGAAAACGCTGCGGAATGTCATCCACCAGGCTGGCACGACGGGGCTGATCAAGCTGGGCGTTGACGGCAAGTCAGAGAACGTGATGATCCGCAAGGTGCAGCGCCACCCGGTGAGCGGCAAAGTGCTGCACGTGGACTTCCTGCGCGTCCGGATGGACGTGAAGACGCGCGTGCGGCTGCCGATCCAGTTCGTGGGCGAAGCCCCTGGCGTGAAGGTCCACGACGGCGTGCTGCTGCACCAGGTGGAGGCCCTGAACGTGGAGGCGCTGCCTGGCGATCTGCCGCACCACATCGAGATTGACGTCTCGGTCCTGGAGGAGCTCGATCAGTCGCTGCACGTGCGCGACCTGGTGATTCCCGACAAACTGACGGTCCTGGACGACCTTGACGAGCTGATTGTCAAGGTCCAGCCGCCGCGCAAGATCGAGGAAGAGGCCGTGGCCGAGGAAGAGGAAGCTGCCGCCGAGGGCGCCGCTCCGGCCGAGGAAGGCGAAGCCGTGCAGCCCACCGCCGAAGCCGAGCCGGTGGAGGAAAAGCCCCAGGAATAGCCCTGTCATCCTGAGCGAAGCGAAGGACCTTCCCACAAGCCTTTGCGGGCAAGGTCCTTCGTCGCCTACGGCTCCTCAGGATGACATTGGGTTAGGCAGCCCGAACAGCTCTCGCGCGTTCCGGCTAGATTGCGCGGCGAACTCCTCCGGGTCAGCGCCGCGCAGACGGGCTACCTCTTCGGCTACGAGCCGCACCATTGCGGGCTCATTGCGCTTGCCCCGAAATGGCACCGGCGTGAGATAGGGGCAGTCCGTCTCGACCACGATGCGGTCGGCGGGCACGCGGGCGGCAACGTCTCTCAAGGCGTCGTTCTTGGCATAGGTGACCGGACCGGCAACGGAGATGTAGAAGCCCAGGTCGAGGCAGCGATGGGCCAGCTCCCAATCGCCAGAGAAGCAGTGCATTACGCCTTTACGGGCGCCATGCGCGGCGAGCAGCTCGACCACTGATTCGTGCGCGTCGCGGTCGTGCACGACCAGCGGCAGCCCCATCTCCGCGGCCAGCTCGATCTGAGCCACGAAGGCAGCGCGCTGCTGCTCCGGCGGGCTGAGGTTGCGGTAGAAGTCGAGGCCGCACTCGCCGATGGCCACGATCTTTCCATCGCGGGCCAGTGCCCTGATCTCGTCCAGCAGCGCCGGACTGAAGTCTTTGGCGTCATGGGGATGCAGGCCCGCGGTTGCGTACACACGCGGTTCCCTCTCCCGCTGGGAGAGAGCTAGGGAGAGGGCCTGCCGCCAGCTCTGCGGGTCATAACCAACGCATACGAGCGTGTCCACGCCTGCTTCGAGGGCTCGTTGGAGCACCGCCACCCGGTCCGCGTTGAAGGCAGAGGTCTGGATGTGGCAGTGGGTGTCAGTCAGCACGTTCGATACGTGGGAACAACGGCTCGACCTGACCAACTTGTGTGCCCGCGGGCAGTGCGCCCCAGCGGCTCCAGTCGGACTTCGTGTCCAGCGTGAAGCCGAGCTGCGAGGCGATCCTTCCCGCCGTGGTAGGCATGAACGGCTGGACCAGGTAGGCGATCAGGCGGACTGCTTCGGCGGTCGTATTCAGGACAGTCGCGAGACGCGGCTTCTGTGCCTCGTCGCGGGCCAGGAGCCAGGGCGAGGTGCGCTCCAGGTACTGGTTGGCGCGGCCGATGAAGGCCCACATGGCGACCAGCGCATCGCTGAAGTCCAGCGCCTCCATCAGCGGCTCCAGGTTGCCCACCGTCGACGCTCCGGCTGCGATCAGCGCCTGATCCAGAGGATCAAGCGCGCCCGCGGCCGGCACCGCGCCGCCGAAGTAGCGGTTGATCATGTTGGCCGTGCGGTTCACCAGGTTGCCGAGATCGTTGGCCAGGTCGGCGTTGTAGCGGTTCTGGAAGGCCTCCATGGAGAAGTCCCCATCGCGGTCGAAGGGCACCTCGCGCAGCAGCGTGTAGCGGATGGCGTCGGCGCCGAACTCGTCCGCCAGCTCGAGGGGGTCGACCACGACGCCCGCGGTCTTGGCCATCTTCTCGCCCTTAAGCGTGATGAACCCATGGGCGAAGATGCGCTTGGGCAGCGCCTCGCCGGCGGCCATCAGCATGGCCGGCCAATAAATAGCATGGAAGCGGGTGATGTCCTTGCCGATGACGTGCACGTCGCACGGCCAGAAGGTGTCCCAGAGATCGCGGTTATCGGCGAAGCCCACGCCAGACACATAGTCAAGCAGCGCGTCGAACCAGACGTAGATGACCTGCGAGGGATCGAACGGCACGGGGATGCCCCACTTGACCGTGGAGCGCGAGACCGAGAAGTCGTCCAGGCCGCTTTTGATCACGTTCAGCATCTCGTTGAAGCGCGACTCGGGTTGGATCCAGTTGGGGTGCTTGGCGTAGTGATCCAGCAGGCGATCCTGGAACGCGGACAGCTTGAAGAAGTAATTGGGCTCGTCCAGCTCCTGGGTGGGGCGCTTGTGCTCGGGGCAGCAGTTGTCCGGCTGCAGCAGCTCCTCCTGTTTGTAGAAGCGATTGCAGGAGGTGCAGTACCAGCCGTGGTAGGTGCCCTTGTAGACGTAGCCGCCGTCGTAGCAGCGCTGGATAAATGTCTGCGCCGTCTTCA
>DATGVV010000260.1:0-4687 GCA_035299885.1 Chloroflexota bacterium
TCCGGCGGCAGATGGAGGACATGGACTCGCGCACTCCAGCGCAGGGCGCGCGGGTTGTGGCTCGCGCGTGGGTCGATCCGGCCTTCAGGCAGCGGCTGCTTACCAACGCCAAGGCGGCCTGCGCCGAGCTCGGCGTCGACGCCAGCAGCATCGCCGAGCTGGTGGCGTTGGAGAACACGGACAAGGTGCACCATATGGTGGTCTGCACGTTGTGCTCGTGTTACCCGCGTCCGGTGCTCGGGCTGCCGCCGGACTGGTATAAGAGCCTGGCCTACCGCTCGCGCGCGGTCGTCGAGCCACGCAGCGTGCTGCACGAGTTCGGGCTCGACCTGCCTGACAACGTGGAGGTCCGCGTGGTAGACAGCACGGCCGACACGCGCTTCCTGGTGCTGCCCGCGCGCCCTGCAGGCACTGAGGGTATGAGCGAGCGAGAGCTGGCCGAGCTGGTGACGCGCGATTGCATGATCGGGACCGCGGTGCCGAGAGCTGTTCCTCTCCCGCAAGCGGGAGAGGCTAGGTGAGGGTGTCCCGCCGTTAGGCAGCGTCTAGGGGCCTTCGGGGCTCGTGTCGGTCAGCACCGGCTGAGGTGCGCCCATGGCGGGCGGAGGCTCCACGGGGGCCGGTTGAGGCATCACCCGCGGGGCGGCAGCTGGCCTGGGACGCGGCGGTTGCCGCCGCTGGCGCATGCGCAGTATCAACTGTTCGACGTCAGGCACTTCCAAGCGGGTGCTGGTCAGCGGCTCGTCTTCCTTGCCGATCTCGCGCGGCAGCGTGAAGCAGGCGACCAGCACCACCAGGCCCAGCAGAAGGATCAGCCAAGCCATGTTTGATCATCGGCAGCGGCAGTACGCCATTGAATGAGCGGCCGGCTATGATGCGACACAACAACATCCTGTTTCGTTAGGAGAACTGCCGTGTTCGGTCAACGTCGATCTCTCGGCCTCGCGGGAAGCCTTGTCTCCTTCGTCCTTGTATTGTCGGCCTGCGGCGGTACAGCGCCCGCGGCGCCCAGCGTAGGGAGCGCGCAGGGCTCCGTTAGTATCGCTGCCTCGCCGGCCAGCGCAAGCAAACCGGCCGTAAGCGCCGCCGCCTCGGCCGCGGCCAAGCCCGGCGGCAACACGTTCGCGTGGGGCAAGTCGGGCGATGCCGTCAAGCTCGATCCCGCCATTATCGACGACGGCGAGTCGTCTGAGGTGACCCACGCCATGTTCGAGGGGCTGGTGCGCTTCAAGCCAGGCACCACCGACGTCGAGCCGGCGCTGGCCGAGAAGTGGCAGGCCTCGTCCGATGGCCTGACCTGGACGTTCAACCTGCGAAAGGGCGTCAAGTTCCACGACGGCACGGACTTCAACGCCGATGCGGTCAAGTTCAACTTCGACCGCTGGAGCGACGACAAGAACCAGTTCCGGCCAACGAAGGAGAACGAGGGCGTCGGCTTCGAGTACTGGCACGACTTCATGCTCATCGACGAGAAGAAGCCGATGTTCAAGAGCCTCGAGGTGGTCGACCCGTCCACCGTGCGGCTCAGCATCAACTATCCCTATTCGCCGCTGCTGCACAACCTGGCGATGTTCCCGTTCGTGTTCTCCAGCCCTACCGCCATCAAGAAAGACCCCAACAAGTACAGCGAGAGCCCGGTGGGCACCGGCCCCTTCAAGTTCGTCGAGTGGGTCCACGACGACCACGTGACTATGGCTGCAAACAAGGACTACTGGGGCGGCGCGCCGAAGATCGACACTTTGGTACTCAAGGTCATCAAGGACAATGCCGCGCGCTTCCTGCAGTTGAAGGCCGGCGCCATCCAGGGCATGGAGTTCCCCAACTCCGACGATGTGGCGGCGGCCAAAGCTGACGCCAACCTGCAGGTAGTGCTGACGCCGCCGCTGAACGTGGCGTACGTCGGCATGAACATCTCGAAGAAGCCTTTCGACAACCTGAAAGTGCGCCAGGCCATCGCCCAGGCGATCAACAAGCAAGCTATTGCCGATGCGTTCTACAAGGGCACAGGCAAGTCGGCTAAAGAGCTGCTGGCGCCAGGCATGCTGGGCTACGACGACAGCCTGCAAGATTGGGCCTACGACGCCAACAAGGCCAAGGCCACGCTGGCCGAAGCTGGCTTCAGCAGCGGTTTCGAGACCGAGTTCTGGTACATGCCGGTGAGCCGGCCCTACTACCCCAATCCCAAGGACATCGCCACGGCGATGGGCTCCGACCTGAACAAGATCGGCATCCAGACCAAGATCCAAACCGAGGACTGGAAGGACTACCTCAAGGACCGCTACTCGTCCAAGTTCCAGATGTGGATGCTGGGCTGGACGGGCGACAACGGCGACCCGGACAACTTCTACTGCACCTGGTTCTGCACCTACGATGCGCAGCAGGCGACCCACACCTGGAACAACCAGGACGCCATCGCCACGCTGAAGAAGGCTGCCACGCTGACCGATGACCAGCAGCGGGCGCAGCTCTACAAACAGGTCGCCAAGATGGTGCACGACGAGGTGCCGTTCGTGCCCATCGCCCACAACAGCCCGCCCAACTTCCTGGTGAAGGGCGCCAGCGGCTTCGTGCCGAACCCGGTGGGGGATTACGACTTCACGAATCTGGTCGTTAGTCGATAGTCGTTAGGCGTTAGTTCCCCTCCCCCGTGCTGCTAACGACTAACGCCTAACGACTCCTTGACTTCGTACCTCACCCGCCGGCTGGCGCAGCTCGTGCCGATCCTGGTCGGCGTGAGCGTGCTGGTGTTCCTGTTCATCCACCTCATTCCCGGCGACCCCGCCTATGCCATGCTGGGCGAGCGGGCAACGCCTGACTCCGTGGAGCGCATCCACCACCAGCTCGGCCTGGACCGGCCGCTCGCGCTGCAGTACTTCGACTACGTCGGCAAGCTGGTGCGCGGCGACCTGGGGACGTCGATCGTCACCAACCAATCGGTGGCCGGCGAGCTCACCGCCCGCTTTCCGGCAACCGTCGAGCTGACCATCGGGGCGCTGCTGGTGGCGCTGCTGATTGGCTTGCCGGCGGGCATGGTGTCGGCGCTCAAGCCGTACTCGGCGTTCGACGCCGGAAGCATGCTGCTTTCGCTGGTGGGCGTGTCGATGCCGGTGTTCTGGCTGGGGCTGATGCTGATCTACTTCGTGGGCGTGCTGCTGCACTGGCTGCCGCCGGGCGGCCGGCTCGATCTCGACGTCCCTATCCAGCAGGTTACGCATCTGCTGGTGCTCGACAGCATCTTGACGCGCAATGGGCCGGGCCTGGTGTCGGCGCTGCGCCATCTGGCGCTGCCGAGCATCGCCTTGGGCACCATTCCGATGGCCATTGTGGCGCGGATGACCCGCTCGGCGATGCTGGAGGTACTGAACCAGGATTACATCCGCACCGCGCGATCGAAGGGCCTGCGCGAGACGCTGCTCCTTCGGCGACACGTGCTGAAGAATGCGATGCTGCCGGTGGTTACGGTCGTCGGGCTGCAAGTCGGCCTGCTGCTGACCGGCGCCATCCTGACGGAAACCATTTTCAGCTGGCCGGGCATTGGCTTCTACATCTACTCGGCCATACTGGCGAAGGACTTCCCCGTGATCCAGAGCGGGATCCTGTTCTTCGCCGCGATCTTCATCTTCGCCAACCTGGTGGTCGATCTGAGCTACGCGCTGCTCGATCCACGTATCCGGTATGGCTAGGCTGAGCCGCAGCTTCACCGCCAAGCTGGGGCTCGGCATCATGTTGGCGTTCGTGGTGCTGGCCATGTTCGCGGGGTTGATCTCGGGCTACGCACCCAACGATCAGGAGCTCGTGGAGCGCCTGAAGCCGCCGGCCGCAGCTCACATCCTGGGCACGGACCAGCTGGGGCGGGATGTGTTCACACGCGTCATCTACGGCGGGCGCTACTCGTTGACGGTGGGCATCGTCACCGTGGCCGGCGCCCTGCTGATAGGCAGTCTGCTCGGGCTGCTGGCGGGCTTTGCCGGGGGTCGGACGGACGCGGCCATCATGCGCGGCATGGATATCCTGCTGGCGTTCCCCGGCATCCTACTGGCCATCGCCATCGTATCGACGCGCGGTCCGGGCCTGGGCAACACCATGCTGGCGGTGGCCATCGTCAACGTGCCGATCTACGCCCGGCTGGTCCGGTCCACGGCACTCTCGGTTCGCGAGCGGGAGTACGTGACGGCGGCGCGGGCGGTGGGCGTATCCAACCTGGGGCTGATGTTCCGGCACGTGCTGCCGAACTGCTACTCCCCGCTGGTGGTGCAGGCGACGCTGGGCGTCGGCACGGCTATCATCGAAGCGGCCGGGCTGGGCTTCCTGGGCCTGGGCGCGCAGCCCCCGACGCCGGAGTGGGGGGCGATGCTGGCCGGCGGCTACCAGTTCCTGATCAACGCGCCATGGGCTATCGCCGCCCCTGGCGGAGCAATCGCCTTGACGGTGCTCGGCTTCAATCTGTTCGGCGACGGCCTGCGCGACGCGCTCGACCCACAGATGCGGATCTAGGCGGGCTGGCGGGCCCGCTGCCAGTCGTTGACGGCGTTGTGGGGCGGGCCGCCCTGGAGCACGCGCACCACTTCCTGGGCGGCCTTGATCTGCATGTCGCGCAGGCCTTCTTCCGAATACCAAGCAGAGTGCGACGAGGCGATGAAGTTCGGGCAGCCGAGCAGCGGGTGGTCCGCCGGCGGCGGCTCCTGCT
>DATGVV010000261.1:0-18178 GCA_035299885.1 Chloroflexota bacterium
CCTCGCCCGCCAGCCGGATACTCCCTCCCAGGATGCGAACGATGCCCGAGATGGCGCGCAGTGTGGTGGTTTTGCCAGCGCCATTGGCGCCCACCAAGGCCACGATCTCGCCCTCGCCCACTGACAGTGAGACATCCCACAGCGCCTGCACGTCGCCATAGGCAACCCGCAGGTGCTCGACCTCGAGGAGGGGCCGATGCCCGTCGGCCCCGGGGTCCCTCACCCTAGCCCTCTCCCGGTCCTACGCGGACGGCGAATGCGGGAGAGGGGATCGCCGTGCCCAGGTACGCCCGGATTACATCTTCGTTGGCAGCAATCGCCTCCGGGGAGCCTTCGGCGATCTTGCGGCCGAAGTTCAGCACCGCGATGCGATCGCAAACGCTCATCACCGCCCGCATGTTGTGCTCGATGTAGATCACGGTCATGCCCCGCCGCGGCAGGTCTCGGATGACGTCCAACACGTGCGCCGTCTCGGCCTGGTTGAGGCCGCCGCACACTTCGTCCAGCAGCACCAGCTCGGGCGCGGTGGCCAGCACTCGCGCGATCTCCAGCAGCTTGCGCTGCCCCACGGTCAGCTGCGAGGCCGGCGCCGAAGCCAGATGCTGCAGACTGGTCACGTGCAGCGCCTGGTCGGCCCGCTCGGCAGCGCCCGCACCGAGGCCGCGGCCGAAGTAGGCGCCTACCAGCACGTTCTCGCGCACGCTCATGTCGCCGAACGGCCGGGCGAGCTGGTGGGTGTGGCAGATGCCGCGCCGGACCAACTGGTGGGGCAGCCGCCCGTGCACGGCCTCGCCTCGGAAGCGCACTTCGCCCGCGGTGGGCTTGAGGACGCCGCTCAGGCAGTTGAAGAGCGTGGTTTTGCCGGCGCCATTGGGCCCGATTAGGCCCAGGATCTCGCGCTCGTCGACCGCAAGGTCCACGTCCTCCAGCGCCCGCAGCCCGCCGAAGTGGCGCGTAAGGCCGCGCGTTTCGAGCAGCGCCTGGTTTGTCATTCCGAGGGCACCGAGGAATCCGGAGCCAGCGGGTACGGATGCCTCGCTCTTCTCGGCATGACAAAACGAGACGGCACCAGGCGGGCAAAGCCGAGCAGGCCGCGCGGCTCGATGAGCATGATGATCATCAGCAGCAGGCCGTACACGAGCAGGTGGGCGAAGGGGAACACCGTCAGCAGCGTGTCGGCGATGGCGTAGTACAGCATGCCCCCGAGCACTGGGCCCCACAGGGTGCCCAGGCCGCCGATAACCGGCATCAGCACCATGCCGATGCTGATCTCGAAGCCGAACACCTGGTCCGGGTGAATGTATTGGAAATACACGGCATAGATGCCGCCGCCGACCGCCACCAGCACCGCGCCAAGCGTGTGGGCCAGGTTCTTGTAGAGCGCCACGTTCACGCCCAGGCTGGCCGCGGCGGCCTGATCGAGCCGCAGCGCGGTTAGGGCCATGCCGAAGCGCGAGCGCCGCACCAAGGCCGAGATCAGGAAGCAGCCGCTCATCAAGATCAGCATCGAGTAGTAGAACCAGGCCTTGCCCGGCACCTGCGTCGGCAGGTTGAGGCCGGAGGCGCCGCCGGTGATGGCCTCCGTATTGAGCGCCACCACGCGCATAGCCAGCCCCACGGCCAGCGTGGCGATCACGAAGTACGGCCCGGTCAGGCGGAACGCCGGCAGGCCGACGATCAGGCTGAACAGGGCCGCCAGCGCCGCGCCGAGGGGCAGCGTCAGCAGCGGCTCCCAGCCGTGCAGCCACAGGTAGCCGGTGGTGTAGGCGCCAATGCCGAAGAACGCGGCATAGCCGAACGAGATCTGGCCAGCGTAGCCGCCCAGGACGTTCCAGGCGATGGCCTGGCTGATGAACAGGAACGTGAGCACGCCCAGATCAAGCAGGTAGCTGCCACCCAGGAGGTACGGGGCGGCGGCGAGGATGGTCAGCAAGACCAGGGCAACGACTGCATCTTTGCGGCTCAAGGTGCCCTCATCCTTCGCTCCACTCAGGACAGGCTCTAGCCTCTCCCGCCGCGGCGGGAGAGGAACAGCCTGGTGACGCCGCCCGGCATGAACACCAGGGCCACGAACAGCAGGCCGAAGGCGATCAGGTTCTGCAGGCTGGCCCGGATGAACAGCACGCCGAAGGATTCGACCAGCGCCAGCAGCAGCGAGCCGACCGCCACGCCCACAAAGCTGGTCAGCCCGCCGAGCACGATCACGGCGAAGGCTTTGGTCTGGAATACGCCGCCGAAATCAGGCGTGAACGAGAACAGCAGCGTCAGCAGAGATCCAGCGAAAGCGGCCAGCCCGGTGCCCAGCCCAAAGGCCAGCGCGGAGATGCGCTCCACGTTGATCCCAGCCAGCCGGCTGGCCTCGTAGTTCAAGCTGACCGCGCGGATCGCCTTGCCGGTGTAGGTGCTGGACATGAACCAGGCCAGCACGGCCAGGGCCGCCAGACCCGCCGCGAAGACAATCAGCCGCGTGACCGCCAGGGACAGAAAACCGACCCGCAGGCTCAGGTAGGTGTAGGGGGTGACGATCGACTGGTCCTCGTTGCCCCAGATCAGGTACGCGACGTTCTGGAGCACCAGCCACAGGCCAAACAGCAGCAGCAGCGACACGATGGGCGCGCTGCGGGCGATGCGCCGCACCACGAGCGCATACAGCACCACGCCAAAGCCGAAGAACAGCGGCAGCACGATCAGCGATCCCAGGATGGGGTCCAAATGAAAGGCGCGATTCAGCGTCAGCGCGATGAAGGCGCCAAACATCATCGTGCCGGCGTGGCTCAGGTTGATCAGCCGCATGACACCGTAGATGAGTGCCAGGCCGTAGGACATGACGACATACAGCCCGGCGGTCAAGATGGCGCTGACGAGCACGCCGGTCAGGTCAGCGGCTGAGTAGTGCAGGGCGCTACTTCTTCATGGGGACGGTGGCGGGCTTGAAGCCGGGTATGTCTTTGGGCCAGATGATCTGGGCCGCATTGTCGGGCAGGTTCTGGACCATCAGGTAGGGCGTGTTGGGGCGGCCGTCCGCCTCGAACTTGAGCACGCCGCCGGGCAGGATTGTGTCCTTGAACTCCAGGCCGGCCAGGGCGTCGCGCACCTTGGTGCCATCGAGCGAGCCAGCCTTGGTCATCGCGGCGAACATCACTCGCGCCGTGTCGTAGGCCAGCGCCTGGAACCAGTCGGCGGTGGCGTTGTACTTGGCCTTGTAGTCGGCCGCGAACTTCTGGGACTTGGGATCCGGCAGCTCTGGCGACCACCAGAGGCCGGCCACCAGGTAATCGGCGGTCGGGACAAGCGCCTCGCGCGCTTTCTGGTCGGGGCCGCGCGCCGCGTATGACACCAGCTTGTGGCTGAGACCTTGCTGCGTGTACTGGCGGTGCATGGTGATGTAGTCGGGCAGGTGGGCATCGGACAGGAACACGTCGGCGTTCGAGCTCTTGACCTGGGTCAAGAGCGCTGTAAAGTCGGTGCCGTTCAGCTCGAAAGACTGGTCCAGCACGACCGTGAACAGGCCGGCATTAGCCTTCACGTAGTCTTGAATACCCTTCTGGTAGTCCTTACCGTGGTCGGTGTTCTCCCACACCAGCGCGATCTTGGTGGGCTTGGGCAGATGTCCTTGGTCGACCTCGCTCTTGAGGAAGTCCATGGTGATGGTGCCCAGCTTGTCGATCGTCTGCAGCGTGCCGAAGACGTACTTGAAGCCGCGGCTGAAGATAGCGGAGGCCGCGCCGCCGCCCTCGACCATCGGGATCTTGTACTGGTCGGGCACCACCTCTTGCGCCTGGACCAGGGTCGTGTCGTAGCCGCCCAGTAGGGCATTGACCTTGTCTTGCGTGACCAGCTTCTCGACCAGCGAGCGGCTGGTGGTGGCGTTGCTGCCGTCGTCCAGCAGATCGAGCGCGATCTTCATCTTCTTGCCGCCTACGTCGATGCCCCCAGCGGCGTTGGCCTCATTGATGGCCATCTCGTAGCCCTGCTGGAAGTACTTGCCAGAGGCGGAGAAAGCGCCGGTGATGGGCAGCACGGTGCCAAGCTTGATGTCGGCGCCGGCTGCCGCCGCCACGCTGCCGCTGGCCGCGGGCTGAGCACCGGCGCTGGCGGCGGGCTTGGCGCTGGCCCCACCCGATGCGGCTGGGGCAGCCGCGCTGGCGGCGGCACTCGGCTTGGCAGGCGGGGCGCCACCCGGTCCAGTACTGGCGCCCGGCGCGCCAGCGGGGGCTCCGCCGCCGCAGGCGGCCAGCAGCAGGCCAAAAACGGCCGCGGAGGTCATGAATTTGCGCACGGTCAGCTCCTGTCGTCTATTTGAGCCACCATCTTACGTCAACGAGGCGTTACGCGCGTACACTCATTGTTGAGTCACTTCCGCCACGAGGGAGCCGCTGCCATGATCGAACGAACGCTGATCGAGCTGCGTGTCAACGGGGAGACGCGGACCGTCGCCGCGCCGGAACACCGCAGCCTCCTTGAGATCCTGCGTGAGGATATGAACCTCACCGGCACCAAGCACGGCTGCGAGCTGGGCGAGTGCGGCGCCTGCACGGTGCTGGTCGATGGTAAGCCGATGCTGTCGTGTCTGCTGCTGCCGGGTCAGGTCCTCGGCCGCGAGATCGAGACCATCGAGGGCATGGCCGTCGATGGCAAGCTGCACCCGCTGCAGAAGGCCTTCGCCGAGTTCGGCCCGGTCCAGTGCGGCTACTGCATCCCCGGCATCCTGCTGACGGCCAAGCAGCTGCTCGAGCGCAACGTGAGCCCCTCGACGCAGGAAATCCGCGAGGCGCTAGCCGGCAACCTGTGCCGCTGCACCGGCTATCAGAAAATCGTCGACGCCGTCCAGATGGCCGCGCGCGATCTCCGCCTGGCCAAGTCTCTTCCTCTCCCCAGGAGTACCGATGTCATCCTGAGGAGCGCAGCGACGAAGGACCTTGCTGGCAGGCGACGAGAAGGTTCTTCGCTCCGCTCAGAATGACATGGCGACAGTAGACACCAAGCCCGAGCTGTTCACCATCGGCAAGCGTCTGCCGAAAATCGACGCCTGGGCCAAGGTGGCCGGCACGACCCGCTTTGTGGACGACATCCAGCTGCCGCGCATGGCCTACGGCCGGCTGCTGCGCAGCCCCCATCCGCACGCGCGCATCCTGCACGTGGACATCGCCAAGGCGGAGCAGTTGCCCGGAGTGGTAGCCGTGGCCACCGGCCACGATCTGCCCCGCATGTGGGGCATCATGCCCACGACCGTCGACGAGTACCCGCTGGCTCTGGACAAGGTGCGCTACGTCGGTGATGCTGTCGCAGCTGTGGCCGCGCTGGACGAGGAGACCGCCGAGGAAGCCTGCCGGCTGATCGAGGTCGAGTACGACGTGCTCGAGCCGATCATGTCCATCGAAGAAGCGTTGGACGAGTCGAAACCCAAGATCCACGACCGGACCAAGCAGGCCAACATCTTCAAAGAAATCCACTACGAGTTCGGCGAGCTCGAACCGGCTTTCGCCGCCTCTGACCTGGTACTCGAGGGCGAGTACTGGTTCGAGGGCAGCAACCACGTGCCGATTGAGACGCACGGCGCGGTAGCCGAATGGGGCCACGACGGCAAGGTGACCCTGTGGACCTCAACGCAGGTGGTCCACTACATCCATCGGGAGGTGGCCAAGGTCTTTCAACTGCCGCTGAGCCACGTGCGCATCATCGCTCCGCCGGTGGGCGGCGGCTTCGGCGGCAAGTGCGACCCCTTCGCCCACGAGGCAGCGGTCATCCTGCTGTCGAAGAAGAGCGGCCGGCCAGTCAAGATCACGCTCGACCGCGAGGAAGTGTTCTACGCCCATCGCGGCCGCCACCCGGTCAAGATCAAGCTGAAAACGGGCGTCGATTCGCAGGGCAACATCAAGGCGCTGCACTCGCAGACTCAGCTGGACGGCGGCGGCTACGCCAGCTACGGCATCGCCACCACCTTCTACACCGGCTGCCTCATCCCGACGACCTACAAGACCGAGACCTTCCGCTTCGACAGCATGCGGCTGTACACCAACAAGCCGGCCTGCGGCCCAAAGCGCGGCCACGGCTCGACCCAGCCGCGCTTCGCCGTCGAGGTCCACCTGGACAAGATCGCCGAGAAGCTGGGGCAGGACCCGGCCGAGCTGCGCAAGCGGATCGCCATCGATCCGTGGAGCAAGACGGTCAGCGGCTTCCAGATCACCACCTGCGGGCTGGTCGAGACCATCGATCGGGTGGTTGAAGCTTCCGGCTGGAAGGACAAGTTCCGCAAGCTGCCGTTCGGCCACGGCATCGGCATCGCCTCCAGCGCCTACATGAGCGGCGCCGGCACCGCCATCTACTGGAACGACATGCCACATTCGGGCGTGCAGATGAAAATCGACCGCGGTGGCGGCGTGGCCGTGTTCTGCGGTGTGGCCGACATCGGCCAGGGCTGCGACTCGACGCTGGCCTACATCGCCGCCGAGGAGCTGGGCATCGAGGTTGCGGACGTGCGGGTCCTGATTGGCGACAGCGACCTCACGCCGGTGGACCTGGGCAGCTACTCCAGCCGCGTGACGCTGATGGCCGGCAACGCCTGCCGCGACGCGGCCCGCACGCTGCGCAAGCTGCTGTTCGAGGCCGCCGCCGAGCACCTGGAGCTCCCGGAGGATCGCCTGACCGCCGCCTGGCGCCGCATTTTCGACGTCGAGAACCCCGACCACTACATCGACTTCGACCAGGCAGTTTGGAAGGCCGAATCCAAGCACGGCACGCTGGGTTCCGTCGGCAGCTACACGCCGCCTCATAACGCGCCCGACTATCGGGGTGGCACGGTCGGCATCAGCCCCGCGTACAGCTACACCAGCGGCGTGGTGGAGCTGCACGTCGATCCCGAGACTGGCCAGATCAAGATCGACAGGGCCTGGGCCGCGCACGATCTGGGCAAGGCGCTGAACCCGGTGAACGCTGAGGCGCAGATCGAGGGCTGCGTCTACATGGGCCTGGCCGAGGGGCTGGGCGAGGAGCAGGTCTTCCGCGGTGGGCTCCATAAGAAGCCATCGCTGCTCGACTACAAGATCCCGACGTTCCTCGAGATGCCGCCCATCGACGTGATCCTGGTCGAGACGGACGATCCCGCAGGGCCATACGGCGCCAAGGAGGCGGGCGAGGGCCCGCTCAACCCCTTCCCGCCCGCTTTCGCCAATGCCGTGTATGACGCCATCGGCATCCGGTTCGACAAGGTGCCGATCACGCCGACGGACGTTCTGAAAGCGCTAAGAAAACTTCCTCGCCCGCTTGCGGGAGAGGCTAGGTGAGGGTGTCGCCGCCGGCAGGCCGCTCGTCCCAGGTGCCCTCACCCAACCTCTCCCACCGCGGTGGGAGAGGAGCAGAATAAGTGCTTAGGCTGCCCATCTTCAAGTACCACCGGCCCGGCACGATCGACGAGGCGCTGAAGCTGGTCCACGAGCTGCAGCCTGAGGTGATGCTGGTGGCGGGCGGCACCGACCTGCTGCCCAACATGAAGCGCAAGCTGTTCACGCCCAAGCACGTCATTGGCATCGCCCACCTGCCGGAGCTGAACTACGCGCGCCAGAACGGCGCCGGCTGGCACATCGGCGCGGCCACCCCGCTGGAGACGCTGGAGTACGACCCTGCGCTCGTGCAGGCCTATCCGGCGCTGGTCAAGGCCGTGGCGTCGATCTCGACGCCGCAGCTGCGCAACATGGGCACCATCGGTGGCAACCTGTGCCTGGACACCCGCTGCAACTACTACAACCAGAGCTTCTTCTGGCGCGAAGCGCTGGGCTTCTGCATGAAGAAGGACGCCACCGTCTGCCGGGTGGCGCTCAGCAGCCCCATCTGCCTGGCCGCCCACTCAGCCGACACCGCGCCCGTGCTGACGGTGCTGGATGCCTCGGTGACGATTCGGTCCGCCGGCGGCGAGCGCCAGGTCAACCTAGCGAATCTTTATCGGAACGACGGCATGACCTTCCTCAAGCTCGAGCGCGACGAGATCTTGACCGACATCCACGTGCCCGCCCCGGATGGCTGGCGCGCCTCGTACTGGAAGCTGCGCGATCGCGAGTCTTTCGACTTCCCCATCGCCGGCGTGGCCGTCAGCCTCAAGCTGGACGGCGACACCGTCGCTGACGTCCGAACCGCCACCACGGGCATGTTTCCAGCCCCGCTGCCGCTGCGCGCCGTCGAGGACACGCTGCGCGGCCAGCGCCTCACCCCTGACCTCATCGAGGCCGCCGCCGAGGCCGGCTACAAGGAAGCCCACCCCGTGGACAACACCTCGGGCACCATCGTCCAGCGTAAGAACACGGTGCGGGTGTTCATCCGGCGGGCTTTGAAGGAGCTGTCAGGCCTGTCATCCTGAGCGCAGCGAAGGATCCGCACTTGGACGGATTCTTCGCCTGCGGCTCAGAATGACAGAAGCATCTCCAGCACACTGGGACGGAAGCCGCAGGAGGTGAAGAGCTTCTGGGCGGCCTCGTTGTAGGCGCTGGTGTCCAGGCGGACCTGCTTGACGCCGGCTTCGCGGAAGCGAGCGAGTGCGGCGAGGACGAGGGCCTTGGCGATGCCCTTGCGCCGGTGTGGGGGCTCGACCCACAGGTCGTGGATCATGCCGTAGCGGCCGGTGCGGTACATGGCGTACTCGTCCTGGACTTGGCCTAGAAGGAAGCCCACCACCGAGCGATCTTCCTCGGCCACCAGGAAGGCGCCGCCCTCGCTGTCGAGTAGCCGGCGCAGCCAAGCTTCGTAGCGTTGGTGCGCGCCGGCCACGGCGCCGAAGCGAGCCGGGTCGAGCTGGTCGTGGAAGGCCACGGTCTTGGCCACCAAAGGCAGGACCACGGGGATGTCCTCGGCCGTTCCGGGGCGGATGGTCACTGGTGTAGGCTACCGCCATCATGGCTGACACGCTGCGCATCACCTTCGTTGGGGTTGGCATCATGGGCGGGCCGATGGCCGCCAACCTGATCAAGGCCGGCTTTCCCGTCACTGTCTGGAACCGAACCGTCTCGAAGGCAGGCGAGCTCGTGGCCGCCGGTGCCCGTCACGTGGAGATCCTGGAGGCCTCGGCGCAGGACGCGGACGCCGTTCACATCTGCCTCAAGAACCCGCCGGCCGTGGAGGAGGTGCTGTTCGACGGCGGACTGATCCACGCCATGAAGCCAGGCCAGATCCTGGTGGACCACGGCACCACCGGGCTGTCGCTGACGCGGCGTATCGCCCAGGTGTGCGCCGAGCGGGGCATCGCGTTCCTGGACGCGCCGATCAGCGGCGGCGTAGAGGGCGCGCGCGGCGCGACGCTGGCCATTATGGCCGGCGGCGAGCAGCCCGTGTTCGAGCAGGTCCGCCCGGCGTTGGAGGCGATGGGCAAGGCCGTGCGCTACGTGGGCCCCAGCGGCAGCGGCCAGGCCCTGAAGCTGACCAACCAGCTGCTCGTCATCGTGCAGCAGTTCGCGGCGGCTGAGGCCTTCGCCTTCGCCCGAAAGGCGGGCGTGGATGGCGCCGTGTTCGGCGAGATCATCCTGAACGCCTGGGGCCGCAGCTTCATGCTGGAGCGCAGCTTGCCGGGCTTCCTGGCCGGCGATCACACGCCTGGCCGGGCCAGCCTGGCCGGCCTGCAGAAGGACGGCGGGCTGATCGCCGACAGCGCCGCTGAGCTGACTCAGCCGCTGCCGCTGTTCGATGCCGCCAAGGCCCTTCTCGCACGAGCGTGCGAGCGCGGGTACGGTGAGGAGGACATCACCGCTTCGTTGAAGCTGTACGAGATGTCATCCTGAGCGCAGCGAAGGACCTTCCCTCGTCCGTACCGCTGCGGCGGAAGGTCCTTCGGCCTTCGGCCTCAGGATGACATCTAGGCGCGGCCTAGCAGGCGCAGGGCGTTCTCCCGCTCGATCTTGGCCCTGGTCTGGGCCGTGGCGTCGAGCGCATCCAGCTCGCCCATCACGTGAAAGACGCCGTCCTCCGGGAGGGTGAGCGGGTAATCGCCGCCGAGGACGATGACGTCCTCGCCCGCGAGCTCCATCACCAGACGCAGGATGTGCCGGTCCTGCGAGTGGGTGTCCAGCCAGATGCGGCTCAGGTACTCCTCCAAGGCGTGATTGGCCCAGTCCGGCAGCGGCTGGCCGGCGGCAGCGCTCATTAGCTGGTGCTGCTTGCGGTGGAAATCCCAGCGAGCGCAGCAGGCGTGGGCGAAGCCGCCCAGCTGGCAGAACATGAAGCGTACGTCGGGATGGCGATCGAACGTGCCGGCGAAGACCATCCGCAGGATGCACAGCGCATCGTCCAGCAGGAAGCCGAGGCCCGCCTCGAGGACGTTGTTGTCCAGCCGCAAAGTCTCCACCCAGCTGCGCGCCACGAGACTGGGATGCACCATGACCGGCACGTTGTGCTCACGGGCGACCTGCCACAGCGGATCGAAGGCTGGATCGTCCAGCGCCACGCCCTCATAGCTGGCCACCAGCCCAATGCCGCCGATGTACGGCAGCTTGAGCGATCGCTTCAGCTGGGCCACTTCGTCCTTCCCGCCAAATGGGTCGACTACGGCGGCCGCGATGAAGCGCCCCTCCGTCCGCTCCAGATCTGAGGACAGCGAGCGGTTGTAGGCCTCCGTGGCGCCCGGCCCCGAGCGGCGCAGGCCCAGGAGGGTCCCGGCGATCGGGATGATCACGCCCAACTCGACCTCAGTCTGGTCCATGACCTCAGTCAGCGCGTTCAGGTCGTGCCAGGCTGGCCGCGAAGCCACGAAGCCCCGAATGGGGACGTTCGCGCCGGTCGTGCCCTGGTGCGACAGCAGCGCCTCGGCGAAGGCGGAGGCGTGGTAGTGGACGTGGCAATCGATGCGGCGGGCCGCGGCCATCGCCCTAGAATACCCGGCACTATGACCTTACGAAGTCAGCACTGGTTCGGCGGCCAGACCATGGACGCGACGTCGCATCGCGCCTCGCTCAAGGCGGAAGGCTTCGGCGAGCTGGCCTTCGATGGCCGGCCCGTGATCGGCATCTGCAACACCTGGAGCGAGCTGGTGGACTGCAACTCGCACTTCCGCGAGCTGGCCGAGGCGGTCCGGCGCGGCGTGCTGATGGCCGGCGGCCTGCCGCTCGAGTTCCCGGTGATGTCGCTCGGGGAGATCCTGATGAGCCCGACCACCATGCTCTACCGCAACCTGATGGCCATGGACGTGGAGGAGTGTCTGCGCGCCTACCCGCTCGACGGCGTGGTGCTGCTGTCGGGCTGCGACAAGACCCAGCCGGCCTGCCTGATGGGCGCCGCCAGCGCCGACATCCCCGCCATCGTGGTCACCGGCGGGCCCAAGCTCAGCGGCCATTGGGGCGAGGAAGAGCTGGGTTCGGGCACCGACGCCTGGCGGCTGCGCGACGAGCTGCGCGCCGGCCGCATCACGGTGCAAGACTGGGACGAGATCGAGAACTCGATATCGCGCAGCTGCGGCCACTGCATGACCATGGGCACTGCTTCGACTATGGCCTGCGTGACTGAGGCGCTCGGCATGGCGCTGCCGGGCACCGCCGCGATCCCCGCTCCCGATTCGCGCCGGCGCCAAGCCGCTGAGGCGGCCGGCCGCAAGATCGTGGAGCTGGTCGAGCGCGACATCCGGCCCTCCCAAGTCCTCACTCGCTCGGCCTTCGAGAACGCGATCCGGGTCCTGCAGGCCATCAGCGGCTCGACCAACGCCATCATCCATCTGATCGCCCTGGCCGGGCGCGTGGGCCTGGATCTGCCTCTGAGCCTGTTCGACCAGCTGGCGGAGGACACGCCCTGGCTGGTCGACCTCAAGCCCGCCGGGCAGCATCTGATGGAGGACTTCTACTACGCCGGCGGGCTGCCGGCAGTGATGGCCGAGATCAAGCATCTGCTCCACGTCGATGCGCTGACCGTCTCCGGCCAGGCAGTCGGCGAGAACATCGCCAGGGCGCGCATCCAGCGCTCGGGGGCGATCGCCACGGCCAGCGAGCCGCTCTCGCCCGGCGGCGGCTTAGTGGTGCTGCAGGGCAACCTGTGCCCGGACGGCGCCGTCCTGAAGCGATCGGCCGCCAGCGAAGCGCTGCTTCAGCACGAGGGGCCGGCGCTGGTGTTCGAGGACATCTACGATCTCGATGTCCGGATCGACTCGCCCGACCTGGACGTGACGCCGGACACCGTGCTGGTGCTGCGCAACACCGGGCCGGTGGGCGCGCCGGGCATGCCGGAGTGGGGCAAGCTGCCCATTCCCAAGAAGCTGCTGGCCGCCGGTGTCCACGACATGGTGCGCATCAGCGACTGCCGCATGAGCGGCACCGCCTACGGGGCGGTGATCCTGCACGTCGCCCCGGAAGCTGCCGTCGGCGGCCCGCTGGCGCTGGTCCGCACCGGCGACCACATCCGCTTGGACGTGGCCCAACGCCGGCTCGACATGCTGGTCTCTGACGCCGAGCTTGCTACCCGCCGGGAAGCCTGGCGCCCGCGGCCGCCATCTGACACGCGCGGCTACCGCTCGCTGTTCCTCGAGCACGTCCTCCAAGCCAACGAAGGCTGCGACTTCGATTTCCTGCGCGGCAAATCGCCGGTCATGACCTCGATGCGCGGGCCTGGCGGGACAAGCGCCGTCGTCCAGGAGGCGGTGTAATGGCGATTGTTCCTCTCCCACATCCGCCGTCCGCGCAGGACTGGGAGAGGCTAAGCCAGGGCAGCACGTCATGGACCTAGCGAACGCCGCCGTGGTCGTCACCGGCGGCCGCGGCGGACTCGGCAGTCGTATTTGCGAGGCGTTCTTAGAGGCCGGTAGCCGCGTGATGGCGGCGGACATAGTCCCGACGAAAAGCGGGCGCTTGATTGCGGGCGCCGTTCAGCGGCAGGCCGACACCGCCACTCACGAAGGCATTCGGGCGATGGTCGACGCGGCTGTGGCCGAATTCGGCGCGATCGACGTGCTGGTCAACAACGCCGGCATCAACCAGTGGGTCGAGTTCACGGATCTTGCCGGGATGACGGACGAGCTGTGGAACCGCATCCTGGCCACCAACCTGACCGGCCCCTGGCTGTGCGCCAAGGCCGTGGCGCCGGTCATGCAGCGCCAGCAGCGTGGCCGGATCGTGAGCGTGGCCTCCATCGCCGGCCTGCGGCCGTCCGGCAGCTCGATCGCCTACTGCCTCGCCAAGGCGGGCGTGATCCATCTCACCCGCTGCCTGGCCGTGGCCCTCGCGCCGCACGTCCTGGTCAACGCCGTCGCCCCCGGCCTGATGGAGGGCACCGGCATGACGGTGAACCTGTCCGACGAGTTCATCGAAGGGACGAAGCACCTTTCGGTCCTCGGCCGATCGGCCAAGCTCGAAGACGTCGCTGCCCAGATCGTGGCCTTCGCTCGCAGCGACACCATCACCGGCCAGACAGTGCCGGTCGATGCGGGAGTGGTGTTCCATTGAGGTGGCGACGCCGCGCCTGAGCGCCGTTCAGGCGATGTGCGGTACCGCCTCGAGAACGGCAGCTCGCCCTTCATCCGAAGTCTGGTGTTGGACGGCGCACCGGACGTCACCACCTCGGGCTGTTCAGCCGAGAAGACATGGAAGCGGCCTTTCGCTTGGCCGGGCTCGAAGTCGAATTCGATGCCGAAGGACTGATGGGCAGGGGGCTCTACATCGGCCTGAAACATTGACCCGGTGGTCCGGGGCCGTATGCTGCTTGGATGACTGCCCGGCTGCTGCGGCTGCCTTTCTGGCCGCTACTGCGACCGCGAGCTAGCGCGCGAAAAGGCTGTTCGAGCGGCAGCCTTGGCACCCGGCCAGGCCGAGAGACATGTGCGGACGGTGTAACCGCAGAGCTTGGGGCAGTGGGTCAGGACTTGGCGTAGGTGGCGGCGCTACGGAACTCGATGGCGACGAAGGGCTCGTTGCCGAGCACCCATGCGTCGTGCCCCGGTGCGATCAGGTAAGCGTCGCCGCGGCCGAGATCAACCTCAGCACCATCGGTGTGCACGATGTGGATGCGACCAGCCTCCACGTAACCGAAATGCTCGGCCTGGCAGCTCTCGGTCTTCACCACCGGCTTGATGCACTCCGACCACTTCCAGCCCGGCTGGAACGTGAAGCGGCCCACTTCGCTGCCGCCGACGTTGACAACCTCGATCTTCGTCTTGTCCGGCGTTCGGGTTTCGTCGGGGGTGTTCATGTTCTTTGACTCGATAGCCGCCATTGGATCCTCCTCTTTTGGGACTCGCAGAAACGCTGTATAAGCTCCCATTGAATTGCCGGGAGCTTGTTAGGCGAAGCCTAGGTCGAGGCGCTCAAGCAAATAAGAGTTGAAATACCCAACTTGGCAGTGCGGGGCTCAGCAGGAACAACGCCCATGTCAATCGGAATGCTGCCGATCCCGACGATAGCGCCCCTGTCAGGTTGGCTTTAGGCTTCCTGTCATCAGTAACAAGGTCCAGCCAATCTCGTCGAAACATTGACCCGGTGGTTCGGGGGCCGTATGCTGCCTGGATGACTGCCCGGCTGCTGCGGCTGCTGTTGATGGCCGCGGGGCTGGCCGGCTGCTCTCAGGCGCCACAGACGGCGCAGGTCGCGGTGGCGACACCGCTGGTATCACGGGCGGCGAGCGCAAGTCCGAGCGCGACGGCGGCCGCGGAGCTGCGGGTGTACGTGACGGGCGCGGTGGCGCGGCCGGGCGTTTATGGGCTGACGCCGGAGAGCCGGATTGAAGACGCTATCGGGGCGGCCGGCGGCTTTGTTGCCGGCGCCGACATGCCGCGGGTGAACCTAGCGGCACGGGTACGCGACGAAGACGAGATTTTCGTGCCGAAGGTGGGCGAGGTCGTCCCGAGCCTGACCACCAACGGCTCGGCGCTGAACGTCAACAGCGCATCGGCGGCGCAGCTGCGGGATGCGCTCGGCATCTCGCCGATGCTGGCCGGCCGAATCGTGGCCTACCGCCGTCAGCACGGCCCCTTCAGGACGGTGGAGGACCTGCGGCTGGTGCCGGTGCCCGACGACCAGCTTAGCCGCATTCGCACACAGATCACGGCCCGCTAGCGGCCACATGGCGGCCCCGCGGCGTCCTTCGCGGTCACGCCGAGCCCAGGCTGGCTCAGCAATCGCCTTCGGCAGTGCTCCTACTTCCGAAGCTTCCAACACCCCGCCACAGGCCGAGCGCCGAGCGGCAGCCTCGGGAAATGCCATCCAGCCCCACGGCGCAGCCGCTGCCGCCACTTCTTCGATCCACCCGGGGGGCCCACCGGCGGCGGCCGGAACGTCGGAGGTCCGCGAGGGCGGCACGCCAAGTGCAAGCAGTTCGGCTTGGGCGCAGCGCCCAAGCGCGAATGGCTTGCTCGCTGGCGCCGCCGTTGCCGCAGCGGTTGGGCTCTGCGCCGGTGCCGCGGCGGCGGATGTGCCGGGCCTCCCGCTGGCGGCTGCGAGCGTCGCGGGCTTGTGCGCGGCGGGAGCGCTTAGGCTGGCGCGGCTGGGGAGCGGAGTCGGGGCCCGGGCGGTGGCGTTGCTGGCGCTCGCGGCCGTGGCGGCGATGGCAGGAGCGTGGCGCATGCAAGATGCTGAGGCCTCGCTCGCGCTTGGTAAAGCGCAGGTACAGCGCTTCGGCGGGCAGCAGCAGATCCGTGGGCTGGTGGCGGACGATCCGTCGCCGCGGCAGCGGGCGACCAGCCTCACGCTCTCGGACATCGTGGTCAGGAATGGCGAGGGCTGGGAGCCGCTTGGCGCCCGAGTGCTGGTAAGCGTCCCGCATTGGCCGGAGCACGAGTACGGCGAGTACCTGCAACTGCGCGGGCTGCTGAGGCCGCTGAGTGGCGAGGGAGCTATCGAGGCGCTGGGCCGGCAGGGGGTCCTGGCCTCGATGAGCTATCCCCGCGTGAGCTACCTAGCCAACCCGCAGGCCAACCGCGTCCTCGTGAGCATCTCACGGCTGCGGCTGCGGCTCGGCGAGACCATCAGTCAGACGCTGCCGGAGCCGGCGGCCTCGACGTTAAAAGCCACCATCCTCGGCTTGCGCAGCGTGCTGCCCAAAGACGAGCAGCAGGCCCTGGTGAACACCGGCACAGTGCACCTGATCGTCATCAGCGGCTTCAAGCTCACGCTCCTCGCCGCGGGGCTGCAAGCGCTCGGGCTGTGGGTACTCAGGAGAACCACCGCCCGTATGTGGGCTCGACTCGGCGTCTCCATGGCGGTGCTGGCCACGATCGCGGGCTACACGGTGCTCACCGGCGCCACGCCTTCGGCGGTGCGGGCGGCAATCATGGCCGGTCTGGTGGTCCTGGCAGCGCTAGTGGGTCGCCAGCACGACCAGCTCGCCACGCTGGCGATCTCAGTGCTGGCGATCGTCGGCCTGCGGCCTTTCGAGCTGGAGGATGGCGGCTTCCAGCTGTCGTGCTTGTCGGTGCTCGGCATCGCCCTGCTCGCCGAGCCGCTGGCGGGGCGACTGCGCCGGCCGGCGCTCGCGCTGCCGGATGGGCTGCGAGCGGTCCGCGTGGTCGCGCTCGCGCTGGGCGAAGCAATCGCGGCTTCCGTGGCGGCGACGGCATTCGTCGCGCCGGTGCTGGCGGCCAGCTTCCATGTGGTCAGCGTGGTGTCGCCGCTGGCGAACCTCTTGGGCATGCCACTGCTGTGGCCGATCATGGTCCTTGGCGGCCTGGGAGCGCTCTTTGGCAGCGTGTGGCTTCCGATGGGCGCGCTGTTGCTGTGGCCGGCCTGGGCCTTCACCAGCCTGCTGGAATGGATCGTCCACTGGACCGCGGCCCTGCCCTACGCCGCGCTGAGCATCGATGGGATGGCGCCCGAAGCGGTGGCCGGCTACTACGTGGTGCTCCTGTGCGCGACCTGGCTGCTGCGGAGGGGCCGGGCCGAGGCGCAACCGAGCCGCCCAGCGCCAAGCCGGCGGCTGGCCTGGAGCCTGATGCTGGCCGGCGCATTGGGCGTGGCGGCCATGAGCGCGCTGCGCACAGGGCCCCCGAGCAGCGTGCAGACGACGCTGCTGGCGGTGCCCGGCCAAGCGGCGCTGATCCAGACGCGGGGTGGCAGGAAAGTGCTGATCGATGGCGGCGAGAGTGGAGCGGAGCTGCTGCGGCAGCTCGGGCGCATGCTGCCGCCCTGGGATCGGAACCTCGACCTGGTGCTCATCACCAGCTCCAGGACGGACCACACCGGCGGGCTGGATGGGCTGTTCGGCCGCTACACAGTAGCCGCCGTCGTCGAACCCGACGCGAAGGGATCGCCATTGACGTTTCAGCGGCTGCAAGCTCGCGCGCAGCGGCTGAGCGCGGATGCCGTGGAGCTCGGCGATGGCGCCAGGTTGCGGCACACCGCGCAGGGCTGGCAGCTCGAGCAGGGCGATGCCTCCGTGCTGGTCACCGACCGCGGCTTCGACGTGCGCACGCCGGACGGTGCCTGGCGTGTGCTGGCGATGCTGCGCGGCGCCGGCGCGCCCACCGAAGATGACGCCATGGCGCTGTCGGAGACCGGCAATGTGACGGTTACCTTCGGCCGTTAGACTGATGCCGTGATCTACCTCTTTCATGGGGAGGACGACCTGTCACGGCGAGAGGCGGTGAAAGCTCTGCTGCCGGCGGCGGGCTCAGATGACTACCTCGAGGTAAGCGTGTTCGAAGGCGCGGCCGACGTGCAGCAGATCATCCAGGCCTGCAACACGCTGCCGTTCCTGGCCGGCAAGCGCTACGTGCTGCTGCGCAACTTCATCGCGGCCAACACCCGGCGTGGCAAAGGTGAGGACGAAGAGGAGCCGACGGAGGCGGAGCAGGCGCCCGCCGGCAAGCGGCCACCTCAGGCCCTGCGCGATTACCTGCCGAACATGCCCGACTCGACCGTCCTGGTCGTCGAGGAGAGCGGAAAGGCGCCTGCGAACAGCGTGCTGGTGAAGTACGCTCGGGCAGAGGGCGAGGAGCGCGAGTTCCGTCCGCTGCAGGGCGCCGAGCTCACGCGCTGGATACGCGATCAATTTGAAACCCGCCACGCGCCAGTCCACCCGCTGGCGGTGCAGACCCTGATGGCCTATGTCGGCTCCGACCTGCTGCTGCTGGAGAAGGAGATCGAGAAGCTGTCCGCCTACGCGGGCGGGCAGCAGGTGACTCAGCAGGACGTGGCGGAGATGGTCGCCTCAGCGGAAGAGACCAAGGTGTGGGACATGATCGACGCCGCCGCCATGGCCCGGCCGCAGCAAGCGCTGACGCAGCTGCGGCATC
>DATGVV010000262.1:0-4270 GCA_035299885.1 Chloroflexota bacterium
AGCACCGCCGGCAAGACGATCTACGGCGTCACCCAGCAGTCGAAGCAGTTCGGCAATGGCGTGCCGGTGTTCAAGGGCGACTTCATTACGGACCCTGCGCTGGGCATTGAGCTGGCTGACTGCCTGGGCAAACACCCCGCCGCGCTGATGAAGGGCCACGGCTGCGTTGTCGTCGGCCGGCACGTGCCGGAGGCAGTCAGCAACGTGCTCTACCTGGAGCAGGCGGCGAAGCAGATCGTTTGGGCCTCGATGCTCGGCTCGCCGCCGGAGCTGCTGCCGGATCGCATCATGCAGCATCGGATTCCCGGCGCGGCGGAGAGCAAGGAGACCAACCTGTGGCGCCAGCTGGTCTGGGAGTTCGAGCACGAGCAGGCGCACATGGGGTCCCTCTCCCACGACAGTGGGAGAGGTTAGGTGAGGGCGCCTGAAGCGAGCGGCCTGGCGGCCGCGACACCCTCACCCTGCCTCTCCCGGTCCTGCGCGGACGGCGAATCGCGGGAGAGGATGACGTTTTGAAGGCGCTGCGGGTCGGCGTCGCGGGGCTGGGCGTCGGCAGCACCCAGATCCTGCCGGCGATGGAGGAATTCGAGGGCATCCGTATCGCGGCGGCGGCGGATGTGCGGTCCGATGCGCTCGAGGCCTTTGAGCGCCGCTACGGCGGACGCGGCTATCGGACCGTGGAGGAGCTGGCCAGCGATCCTGAGGTGGATGCCATCTGGGTGTCCACGCCCAACCAGTTCCACTGCGAGCACGTCGTTGCCTGCGCCGAGGGCCGCAAGCACGTCGTGGTCGAGAAGCCGATGGCCCTCTCGATGGAGCAGTGCGAGCGCATGGTGGAAACCTGCGAACGCAAGGGCGTGAAGCTGCTGTGCGGCCACACCCAGAGCTTCAACCCGGCCATCCGGGCCATGCGCCAGGTCATCCAATCGGGCGAGCTTGGCAGGCTCGCCGCTGTGCTGACCTGGATGTCAACCGACTGGATGCTGCGCCCGCGCATGCCGCAGGAGCTCGACCTTGAGCTGGGCGGCGGTGTCGTTTACCGCCAGGGACCGCACCAGATCGACATCGTGCGGCTGCTGGGCGGCGGAATAGTGCGCAGCGTCCGCGCCATGACCGGGCAACTGATGCCCGAGCGGCCAGCGCCCGGCAACTACTCAGCCTACCTGGAGTTCGAGGATGGCACCCCGGCGACCGTGGTCTACAACGGCTACGGCTACTTCGATACCTCGGAGCTGATAGGCGGCTATGGCGAGCGCCACTACGGGACCGAGGACCGGGTGGAGGTGCGGCACCAGCTCCGCGCCCAGGCGCGCGACGACGCACAAGCCAAGGAGGCCATGCGCTTCGGCGGCCGGCAGGAAGGCGACTTCGGCCACGGCTCCGTCCAGCATCGCCGCGAGCGCCTGCCGGGTGGCGGCCGCTTCTTCGGCATCACGGTGGCGACGTGCGAGCGCGGCGAAATTCGCCAGTCACCACCAAACAGCCTGCTGGTCTACAGCGACGAGGGCGTGAAAGAAGTGCCTGTCTCGGGCCACACGGCTTCCCGGAACTCGGAGCTTCAGGAGCTGTACGACGCCGTCGTCGGGAACCGGCCGGTGTACCACGACGGCCGCTGGGGCATGGCGACGTTGGAAGTCTGCCTGGCCATCATGCAGTCAGCCCACGAGCGGCGCGAGATCCTGCTGAGCCGCCAGAGCCCGACCCTGGGTTAGGAAACGAGGGCAGGCGCTTCCGGCACGCTCGAAAAGAGCAGTGACTTGATCACCACCGGAACGGCGTTGGCTGGATAGATGATCTCGCCGATGTCCACGAAATCGAACTCCTGCAGCTGCAGCCCATCGATCGACACGACGTCCGACTCGACGCGCAGCTCTTGCTTGAGGATATTGCCCAGTGTCTTGCCGACGTCGCCATCCAGCAGCAGCACGATCGGCCGGCGCTCCGCGACAGCATCGGCCATGCCCTCCACGATGCCCTCGGCGAAGTTCCGCAGGCGCTGGTACAGAGGGTCGCCCTGCCAGCGGAAGCTCAGCGCCACGGAGGGGATGCCATCGTCGGTGGCGAAGCGCCTCACCGCGTAGGTGATCGCTTGGGCCACCTCCGCGACGGTGAAGTCGCCAGCCAGGTCCACACGCGGGTGCAGCACCGGCAGGTTGCGCAGCGGCAGGTCTGTGCCTTCCGAGATGGCGATGGTGTTTCCGCTGAGCTGCATCGAGAACTGCGAGGCGCCAATTACGGTGGCGCGGATGCCCTGGCCGGGGTCGAGCACCGGCAGGCGAATTCGGCCGTCATCCAGGGCAGCGCGGATGCCGGCCGCGAGGGCAGGGCCGAGATCGCCGAAGTTGCCCGGCTCGCGCGAGTAGATGAACTCGGACACGCCCCCGGAGAAGGTGATCGCTTCGGGCTGGACATCGCTCGGAATGGGCTCGGTGACCATCAGCTCCTGGACCAGGCCGCTGGGGGGTTCCAGGTGGATGAGTGACACCACCACGTCGCACCAGGCGTCGATCAGCTTGGCCTGGTCGCCATCGCTGAGCTGCTGGCCGGGGCTGAGCCGAATACCGGCGACGTCAGCGGCCTGCTCGGCAGGACCTTCGATCCGTACCAGCTCGCCCTGATCGCCGCGGGCCACTAGCCGGCCGCCCACGGCAACGGCCGCGGTGTGCAGCACTTCGCCGCCGCGCACCAGGGCGAACTTGGTCGTGCCGCCGCCGACGTCGACGTTCAGGATGGTTTGGCCAGTCTCGCGCGACAGCCCCACGGCGCCCGATCCGTGGGCGGCCATGACCGCCTCCAGGTGGTGGCCGGCCGAGGCGCACACGAACTTGCCCGACTCCGCCGCGAACAGGTCGGCGATGGCCCGCGCGTTGGTCCGCTTGAGCGCCTCGCCGGTCAGGATGATGGCGCCGGCGTCGATGTCGTCGAAGCTCAGGCCCGCTTGCCCATAGGCGCCGCCGAAGAACGTCTCCAACTGCTCGGCGTCGATGGTGTAGTCGGCCCGGTAGGGCGTGAGCATGATGGGCGAGCGCCACAGCACCTCGCGGCCAACGACCACGAAGCGGCTGGACAGATTTTGGCCCATCCGCTTGAGGTGCACCTTGGAGAACATGAGGTGCGAGGTCGAGGAGCCGACGTCGACGCCGACAGTGGTGAGCTCGACGTTCTCGAGGCTCCACAGCCACTCGTCGAACGCGGCGAGCTCGTCGGGAGACATTTCCTCATCGACCCCCTCGTGGTCGATGAGCTCGAGATCGTCATACGGCAGTTGCTTGTCGGGCATTGCCCGGAATTCTAAGCCTTTGCTCCGGTAAACAGGAACGAGTAGGATCGGGCGGATTAGATGGCGTTCTCGGTAATTCCTCTCCCACCGCGATGGGAGAGGGGAGGTGAGGGCACCCTTGGCTAGCGGCCTTGCGGCCGCGACACCCTCACCTAGCCTCTCACACAAGCGGGAGAGGAACTGGGTGGCCGAGTTCGGCACCCAAAGGTGGCTGCCCAACGCGGGCCCGCTCATTGTCGGAGTGATCGTTGCTCTGCCCATGCTGCTGTTGCTGGTTAACAGCTTCAACACAGCCACGCCCGGGCAGGCAGCGGCATTCGGCCTGCGCGACTGGATCCAAGCCTACAGCGACCCTACAGCGGTGCGCGCCTTCTGGTACACGCTGGCACTGGGCGCCGTCCGCACCGCGATTGCGATGCCGATCGCCTTCACCATGGCCTGGCTCGTCGGCCGGACTGATATGCCGGGCCGGACAGGCATCGAGCTGCTGTGCTGGACCGGCATCTTCCTGCCGGTGCTGCCGCTGACGTTCGGCTGGATCGTGCTGCTCGACCCGCAATTTGGTCTAGTCAACCTGGCGCTCCAGAAACTGCCGTTTATCCACGGTCCAGTATTCAACATCTACGGCTTCTGGGGCATCGTCTGGGTTCACCTGGCCTCGAACTCAGTCTATTTCAAAGTTATCCTGCTGCTGCCGGCGCTGCGACGCGTGGGCGCGGCACTCGAGGAGGCGGCCCGAATGTGCGGGGCCAGCCATTTCCGCACGATCCTACGCATCACCATGCCCGTGCTGGCGCCGGCGATCCTGGGCGTCGCGCTGCTGTCGTTCGTGCGCAGCCTGGAGGCGTTCGAGGTCGAGCTGCTGCTGGGCAAGCCGGTGGGCATCTTCGTGTACTCCACGCGCATCTACGACCTGGTGAAGGACCAGCCGCCGCGCTTTGGCGAGGCCACTGCCCTGGGCTTCGTGTTCCTGGTGGTGATGCTGGCCCT
>DATGVV010000263.1:0-4315 GCA_035299885.1 Chloroflexota bacterium
GGGCGCCTTGCCACACGTCGCCGAGCTTGTCCAGGCGCTTGAAGATGGTCTTGATGTTCCAGCCATCGGGCCGCAGCTTGGGGTCGCCCAGCTCCTCCCAGCGCAGGGGTGTGGATACCGGAGCGCCGTCCTGGGGGCGCACCGAGTAGGGCGCGACCAGCGTTTTGCCGATGACCATTTGGGTGTAGTCGATGCGGACCTTGCCGGCGCGCTTGCGGGTGTCCCATTCGTCCGTCACGATGTCCGGCCGCACCTGGCGAACCAGCTCGCCGACCGTGTGCACCCATTCGCGCACCACGTCATAGCGCTGGCGGCGAATGATGGGCACATAGATCTGCAGCCCGCGCTGGCCGGTGGTCTTGATGTACGAGCGCAGCTCCAGGCGGTCCAGCGCGACCTTCAGCAGTCGGGCGATCTCCCGGCATTCCTCGAAGCCCGCCGGCTCCGAGGGATCGAGGTCGAACAGCGCCCAATCGGGGTACTCGGGCTTGTCATAGCGGGAGGTCCAGGGGTGCAGCTCGATTGAGGCGTGGTTGGCCACCCACACCAGGCTCGGCAGGTCGTTGACGAGCCCCCAGCGCAGGATTTTCTTGTCCTCGATGGCTTCGTAGCGGAACGTTCGGAGCCAGTCAGGCGCCCACTCGGGCACATCCTTCTGCCAGAAGTGGGTGCGATCGTGGATGCCGTCGGGAAAGGGATGCATGCTCATGGGTCGGTCGGCGATGTAGGGCAGCAGCCAGGGCGCGATGTGCACGTAATAGTCGATTAGATCGGCCTTGGTGTAGCCCTCGGCGGGGAACAGCACCTTGTCCAGATTGGTGACCTCAACCTGGCGGTCCTCGATCTGCAGGACGTGCTGCTGCTTACGCTTTGCCATGCTCCGCGGGGACCTTAAGTACTAGCTTTTTGACGGCCGGTTTTGGGCTTGCCTATGCTCGACTTAACCAGTCTCGAAGGTGGAAGAACCGAGCGAATGACCTGTCCCGGATGCGGCAAGAAAATCACCTACAACGCCTATCACTGCAAGTCGTACGAAGAGTCCTGCAAGAACAAAGAATGCCGTGAGATGCGGTTTTGCTCCAGCGACTGCTTGCAGCGCTGCTGGCGCGCCGTCAACTGGCCCAAGGTCGTGTATGTGATCGAGCCCGCCCTGGACACCCATTCCATCGTCAGCGAGGCCATCGATATCCTCGAGACCAGCAAGCTGCGCATGATGCTGGAGCCAACCAGCGAACCGGTATCCGAGGAAGACGAGACCAGCTCCGAGCTGAGCTAACCGTCTCCCGAACCCCGGCAGGGCTGCCGCCCTGCACCTGCTACTCGTGTTCCTTTAGCAGACGATCGCTGAGCACTTTCACCGCGACCGCGGCGGCCGCGGTACCGGCGGCTTCGGCGGCTTTGACCAGCAACCGCTCCAGCATGGTGGCGCGGGCAGCGCGCTTCAGGCGCTCCTCCTCCTCTTTCTGAACCTCTTTGTCGCGCTCTTTCTGAGCTTCGCGCACCAGCTTGCGGAGGTTGTCCGGCACGTCCTGCAGGTTCACGACCGCTTCGTGCACTGGCGGCGCCAGGCGTTCGGCGATAGGCTCCGGCAGCTGCTCTACCAGCTTCTCCAGCTTAGTCTTGGGGCGCGGCCGGCGCGATCGGATGAGCTCGACAGTACGCCGTGGACCCCCAACCAGCAAGTACAGCACCAGTACGCCGCCGGCAACGTACGGCAGCGGGTTCTCTTGAATCCTGCTCTTCCAATCCACCGTCCTGCGGAACTGCCGCTCCATCAGTTCGATGGTGTGGCTCATCCGCTCGCGGCCGGCTACGATTTCCCGTTCGAGCGTATCTGCTCTTTGGCCCACTCAATATCTCCTTTGATGGTGGCGATGGTCTTCTCGGGAGGCTTGAACTTGAACCTGGCCCGGCCGACCAGCGCCAGAATCGCGATGACTACCACCCAGAAGCCCACCAGGCCCCACGCCACCAGGTAACGAGCGCCCTCCCAGAAGGTCATGATCATGGCCACCTGGAGCATGATCAGCAGCACCAGCAGCAGGATTGCCGCCGCCGCGCACATGCCGAGGGCAATGGCGTTGGTCTTGACCAAGCCCATTGTCTCGACCTTGGCCAGCTCGACCTCTTTGCGGATCAGGTCGCGGGATTCATCGACAAGCTGCCGGCCCAGCTCGATCAGGGAAGTAGCGTCACGCATGTTAGCCTCCCAAAGTCAGCATACAGCACGCCTGCTGGCGGGTCGCGGAGCAACATCGGTGCCAGGCTAGCTGCCGCTACGCAGCAGCGGCAGAATCTGCTCGGCCACGCGATCGGCCTCTTCCAGATCTGGGAAGCCGTAGAACTGGATGAGGCTGACGCCGGCTTCGATATAGGTCCGGAGCATGGCGGCGATATCCGCCGGCGCACCCACGTAAGCCGATCCGTAAGCCAGATGGCTCATTCCGGCCCACAGGTTGTTCGCCATCTTGAGATCACCCCGGCGCCGAAACATCGCGTCTTCGACCGACGTCGTGCGGTGGCCAGAGCCCATGCGCTGTTTCAGAACCATCGAATCGGCGTGCTCGAGCATGGCCTGCGCCTGCGCCCAGGCCTGCTCGTGCGTGTCGCGGCAGATGATCGTGCCGGCGATGCCGAAACGCAGGCCCGAATTGACCTCCCGGGCCAGCTCGCGCATCTCATCCACGCGGCGTTTCACGTTCTCCAGTGGCTCGGCCGACATCAGGTAGACGTCTGCCTGCTCGGCAGCAAGCTTCTTGGCCGCGGGCGAAGCGCCCGGCAAGTAGAACGGCGGCAGCTGCTTGGGCTTGGGGGATAGCAGCGCGTCTGCCAGACAGTAGAACTCGCCGCGATGCGTCACCCGCTCCTCCGTCCACAGCCGCCGCAGCAGCACGACGTACTCGGCAGCACGACGGTAGCGTGCATCGTGGTCCAGGCGGTCCCCGAACATTTCCATGTCGCCCGGGGCGCCCGCGGTCACGATGTTGTAGGCCAATCGCGAGCTGCTGACGTCGTCGAATGTGGCGCCCATCATGGCCGCCACGCCGGGATTCACCAAGCCCGGCCGCTGAGCCACCAGGATGCGGATGCGCGGAGTGACTGTGGCGATGGCGGTGGCCACGGTCCATGAATCCAGGACGGGGCTATCAAGCGAGTACTGGCCGTTGCTGAAGGCGGTGGGCACCAGGATGGTGTCGAAGCCCGGCTTCTCAGCGTTGATGGCCACTTTGCGGTGGTAAGCCCAGTTGGGCGACCGCTCCGGCGCGGGCGTGCTCAGCCAGCGGCCGTCGCCTTCGACCGGGACGTGCCAGCTGAAGTCCACGCCCATGGCTTGATTATGGGCATCCATCATGGGGCGGGATAATGGGGGAAGCCGTTATGCCCGAACAGCTCAGCACCACGCTCGATGGAATCGACGTCAGCATCGCTGCCGCCGGGGAGGGACCGCCGCTGCTGTTCCTGCACGGCGCCGGCGGCTCCAACTGGCGGCCCGGGTACGATCGCCTGGCAGAGCGCTTCCGTGTGTATCTGCCGGAACACCCAGGTTTTGGCGTGACCGAGCGGCCGGACTGGCTCGAGACAATCCAGGACCTGGCCATCTGGTACATGGACCTGATCGATCATCTGCAGCTGGCTCCGGTGCGCCTGGTGGGCCACTCGCTCGGTGGCTGGACGGCGGCTGAGCTGGCCAGCCTGTGCAGCCATCCGCTCCGCAAGTTGGTCCTGATCGACCCCGCTGGGCTGCGGATTCCGGGCGAGCAGCGGCCGGACCTGTTCCTGATGAACCCGGAGGAGAGTATTCGCACGCTGTACAACGATCAGAAGCTTGCCGACGCCATCCTGGCCATGCAACCCACGCCGGAGCAGGCTCAAGCGCAAATCCGCAACAAGAACATGACCGCCCGGCTGGGCTGGAACCCCTACCTGTGCAATCCGGCGCTGGAGCCGCGGCTGCGGCGCATCAAGGTGCCTTCGCTCATCGTCTGGGGCAAGCAGGACCGGATCATCCCGCTGGCGCACGGCGAGCTGTACGCCCAGCACATTCCAGGCGCCAAGTTGGCAGTGATCGACCACTGCGGGCACGTGGCGCCGGTCGAACAGGCCGACGAGTTTGGGCGCATCGTCGGCGAGTTCCTGGCAGAGTAGCGAGCATGGAGTTCTACGCCTTCCATCTGATGCCCTGGCCGCACCTGCAGCCTGATTTTCGAGATCACTACCCATCCGCCTGGGTAACCCTGTCGAACAGCTTCTATGACCCGGAGAAGGGCCACAAGCTGTACAGCCGCTACATCGACGAGCTGGTGCTGGCTTAGGA
>DATGVV010000264.1:0-23081 GCA_035299885.1 Chloroflexota bacterium
AGTTTGGCGGCGGCGTCCAGCATCTGCTCGGGGGCCAGGTGCAGGTGGTGGGCCGCGTCGATCAGCCGCAGGGCCAGGGCCGCGTCGCTGCTGCCACCGCCGAGACCGCCCGCCGTTGGGATGCGCTTGCGCAGCACGAAATGACCCCCACGGCCGAGCAAACGCCCCGCTCGAAGCACCAGGTTATCGCCACCACTTAGCTCCGGTTGATCGCAGTCCAGACTAAGGCCCTCCGCCGGCTCGAGCGACAGCTCGTCCGCCAGGGAGATGGTCTGCATGATCGAGATCAGCTCGTGATAACCGTCGGGCCGCTTGCCGGTGACCTCCAAGGTCAGGTTGATCTTGGCGTAGGCCAGGCCGCGCATGGGGAAGTTCATGGTAGCTTAGCCTGCGGTGGAACATGCCTGGCTCGACGATCTGCGCGAGCTGATCGAGCTGCTGAATGGCACTCCCATCGTCGAGTTCGACCTTCAGGACGGCGACCTCCACATCGCCCTCAAGCGCGGCGGCGCTGCAACAGCAGGGGCGGCGCCTCGTCTGAAAGACGATGGGCTAGGTTATGTCACTGCTCCGCTGCTCGGCACCTTCTATCGGTCGCCCTCGCCCGGAACCGAGCCGTTCGTGCGTGAAGGCGACCAAGTAGAGAAAGGCCAGGTGATAGGATTGATTGAGGCCATGAAGATCTTCAATGAGATTCAGGCCGAAGTCAGTGGTCGGGTGCACGCCATCCTCGTCGAGGATGGCGCTTTTGTCGAAGCGGAGCAGCGCCTGATCGCCCTTGATTTTCAAGCCAGCGGGGAACAGCCCGGGTGAGATACCCCGCCTCGATAAACTCGGCGGGGACCCCGTCGTGACAGACCGCTCTGCCCAGATTACCGGCTGGGGCACCTACGTTCCCGAACGCGTACTTACCAACGCCGACCTGGAAAAGATGGTCGAAACCTCGGATGACTGGATAACGGTTCGGTCGGGCATCAAGGAACGCCGCATCGCCGGCCCCGGCGAAACGACCTCCACGATGGGCATCCGTGCCGCCGAGAAGGCCCTCTGCAAAGCGGGCCTCACGGGCAGCGACATTGACCTGGTGATCAGCGCCTCGGCCACGCCGGACTATCTGTTTCCCGCCACCGGCTGCCTCATCCAGGATGCGATCGGCGCGAAGTGCGGCGCGTTCGACCTGGAGGCGGGCTGCAGCAGCTTCGTCTACGGCCTCGTAGTCGGCAGTCAGATGATTGCCGCCGGCGGCTACGAGAACATCCTGCTCGTCGGAGCGGAGACGCTGTCGCGCTTCATGGACTACACCGACCGGACCACGTGCGTGCTGTTTGGGGATGGCGCCGGGGCGGTGGTGCTGCAGGCCTGCCCGAAGCCCTACGGTATCCAAGCCTTCGAGCTGGGCGCCGATGGCGCCGGCTGCGAGCTCATTATCCTGCCCGCCGGTGGCAGCGCCAAACCGGCCAGCGAAGAGACGGTGCGCGCCGGCGACCATTTCGTACACATGGTGGGCAACCAGGTATTCAAGTTCGCCACGCTGACGCTCGGATCCTGTGCCGCGCGGGTGGCCGCCAAGGCCGGCTGGCAGCTGGACGAGATCGACGTGTTCATCCCGCATCAGGCCAATCTGCGCATCATCGAAGCCGCTCAGAAGCGGCTGGAGATGCCGATGGACAAGATCTTCGTCAATGTCGATCGCTACGGCAACACCTCCAGCGCCTCCGTCCCGCTGGCCATGGTAGAAGCCATCGATGCCGGGCTCATCCACAAGGACCAGAACATCGTGATGGTGGCCTTCGGTGTCGGCCTCACCTGGGCCGGCGTGGCCATGCGCTGGGGTGTAGAAGTCTAGGCTTTCGGCGTCGGGTCCTGGCACCACATACAGGACGCGCCCGTGGCACTGTATCACCTGCAATGCACACATTTTTCTCAGCGCTTCCTCAGCCTTCCTTCAGTGACGCCTCAGCGCCGGCCGATACCTTACGAACATGAACCGACGGCGCATGCTAGCCATTTCGGGGCTGAGCTTCGCAAGTCGTTACGCCACGCGTTGTAATACCCAGTACTAGATTTCAGAGGCGTTATGGACCAACAGCGACAGCTCATCAGCCATCTCCTTCGCCGCGCCGGCTTCGGCGCCACCCCGACCGAGCTCGACCAGTACGTGCAGCTTGGCTATGACGGCAGCGTCGACCAGCTCCTGAATTACGACCAAAGCGCGGACGACTACCCCTCGTTCGACATCAGCGCCGAGACAGCCAATCGGCGGCGGGGCGTGGCCGATCTGCAGCTGTGGTGGCTCAACCGCATACTCACCACCAAACGCCCGCTGCAAGAAAAGATGACCCTGTTCTGGCACGGCCATTTCGCCACCGCGGCATCGAAAGTCAACCGCCTGGGCTGGCTGTACAACCAGAACCTGCTGTTCCGGCAGCACGCACTCGGCGCCTTCCCGGCCCTGCTGTCCGAGATTTCCAAAGACCCCGCCATGATGTTCTGGCTCGATTCGCAGACCAACCGCAAGGGCTCCCCCAACGAGAACTATGCCCGCGAGGTCATGGAGCTGTTCACCATGGGCATCGGCACCTACACCGAGCAGGACGTGAAAGAGGGCGCGCGGGCGCTCACCGGCTGGGTGATCAGACGCGACGCCGACAACAGCCAGTTCGTTCCAGCCCGCTTTGATGACGGCGTCAAGAATTTTCTCGGCCACTCCGAGAATCTGGGCCTCGATGACGTCGTCTCGATTCTCGCCAGCTCACCTGACACCGCCAGGTTCATTGGCCGAAAGCTGGCGCGCTTCTTCATCTCCGATGCGCCGGACGACGCCACACTGGGCGCCATCGCCAACACCTACACGAGCACCAGCGGCGACATGAAAGCCGTCATGCGGACCGTGCTCACCAGTGACGCCTTCAAGAACCCTGCCGGCTTCATGGACAAGATCGCCAGTCCCACCGAGTACGTGGTGACCAACCTGAAGCTGCTGGGCGCCAAATCAGTGGACCAGACCGTCCTGGGCGCGATGCGCAGCATGGGTCAAGAGCTGTTCAACCCGCCTAACGTGGCTGGCTGGCCCGGCGGCCGCGCCTGGCTGAATACGGACACGATCTTCACGCGGCTCAACTTTGCCGACCGGATCGTGTCAAATCGCAACAGCGAGGGACCGACGTACGTCGACCCCGGCGCCTTTCTGGGCGCGGCCAAGGACGCCGTCGCATATTTCGTCGATCTGCTCACCGATGGGGCCATGGCGGACGCCAACCGCCAGGCGCTGCAGGACTACTTCGGCGGGACTGCCAAAGCGGCCGACGCCAAGATCCGGGGGCTGGTGCACCTCATCCTCAGCACGCCCACGGCGCACATGAATTAAGGGAACAAAGCCATGCTGATTACTCGACGCAGCTTCATCAAGGGCGCGGCCATCGTGGCCGCCTCCAGCTCCTTCGCCCCCAGCTTCCTGGCTCGCACCGCCTACAATGCGCTGGCCGCGGGCAATAACCAGCTGGTCGTCATCCAACTCAGCGGCGGTAACGACGGCATCAACACCGTCGTCCCCTACGCTACCCAGCAGTATGCCGAGAGCCGCCCCACGTTGGGCATCGCCAAGGACCAGGTGCTGGCCATCGACGGCAGCGTCGGCCTGCATCCCAACCTGAAGGCGCTGAAGGCGCTGTACGACCAGAAGAATCTGGCCATCGTGCAGGGCGTGGGCTATCCAAACCCCAACCGCTCGCACTTCCAGTCGATGCAGATCTGGCAGACGGCCTCGCCCGACAATTCGATGCAGACGGGCTGGCTGGGCCGTTACGACGAGGCGAACCTGCAGGGGCAGCGGCTGGGCGCGCTCAATTTTGGCGAGCAGCTGCCACGGACCTTCTGGACCGAGCACACCGTCGTGCCGTCCATCGGCAGCCTGAATAACTACCAGTTCCTGACAGACCCCAAGGCGCCCGACGACAAACAGGCGCAGATCGACGCTATCAACCGCATCTTCAGCAACCCCATCGGTCGCGATGCGGCCGACTTCTTCCGCCAGGCTGCCACCGACGCCTTTCAGACTGCAACGGAGCTCAAGAGCGCCGTGGCCGGCACCAAGAGCACGGCTCAATACCCGACGACGCCGCTCGGCCGCCAGCTCCAGCTCGTAGGGCAGCTGATCGGCAGCAAGCTAGGCACTCGCATCTACTACGTCTCCATGGGCGGCTTCGACACTCATTCGGGCGAGAAGAACACCCACGACCGCCTCATGCAGCAGCTGAACGACGCCGTCGACGCCTTCACCAAGGACTTGCAGGCGCAGGGCGCCTTCGGCAACACATTGCTGATGACCTTCTCCGAGTTCGGGCGGCGGGTCAAGGAGAATGGCTCTGCGGGCACCGACCACGGCACAGCGGAGCCCATGTTTCTACTGGGCGGTGGTGTGCAGGGTGGCCTGTACGGCAGCTATCCCGATATGGGCGACCTCGATTCCGGCGATCTCAAGTTCACCACCGATTTCCGGAGCGTCTACGGCACCGTCGTTGCCGACTGGCTGGGCGCCGATCCCGGGCCGGTGATTGGCGGCGCCTTCCCGAAACTGGGGCTGTTCGCGCGTTAGGCGTGGTAATCGACCTTGAGCCCGCCAAACACGGGGTCAAGGACGTGAAAGAACGGGTTCAGCATGTGCCCGGCGTAGGAGTTTGGGGGGAAGGCGCTGCCCAACCGTAGCGCGGGATAGCCACTGGCCTGGACGGAGCGGATGAGGTCGTTGGTCGATTGTGGCGTGCTCAGCCAAACAGGCGTGCCGCCTGGGCCGGCCTCAGTCTTTGGCGGCGGGATGAAGTGCCATGCTTTTTCCGTGAGCTCGTGCAGCTCACCGGTCCGTCTCAGGGTGCCCTGCTGGGCTTCTTCTTTGAGCTGGTCGAAGCCGGCCTGATGCTGGGCGGCGCCCGACGTAGAGATGCCGCCAACGGGGACGCCGGAGCCCGCGACGCCGCCGATGATCACATCTGATCATCGGCCTGCCTGAACGGGCACTGTAGCTGGCTAGTATTCAAGGTGAAATGTATAAAAACTCCGGTCCCCGCCAAACCGTGCTGCGACGATTGCTTGAGCGCGGGCCCTCCACCGTGGCCGATCTGGCTGGCGATCTGGGCGTCGTCCAAGTGACGATGCGCAGCCATCTGGCGGCGCTGCAGGAGCAGGGATTGGTAGCCGCGGAGGATGAACGAGGCCGCGTGGGCCGGCCTCGCCGCCGCTATCATCTCACGCCTGAAGCCGAGGCGCTGCTGCCCAACCGTAACGCCGGGTTGGCCGCCGATCTGCTTGCCAGCCTCCAAGCGCTGACGGGCAGCCGCGGCGTCGATCAGTTGCTGGACGTGGCCGCTTCACGCTATGCCGGCCGCCACGCCGCGGCCGCCACGGGGAAGACGCTGCAACAGCGTGTAGCCGCCGCTACCGAGCTGTTGGAGCAGGAAGGCGGCCTAGCTCGCTGGGAGCTGGCCGAGGACCAGTTCCTCATCCGCGACTTTCACTGCCCGTATGCTGATCTCGCGCGCCAGCGGACCGACGTCTGCGGCTACCACACGCAGGTGCTGACTCGCCTGCTGGGCGCGCCGGTGACCTTGGAGCGGTCCATTGCCCGCGGCGAGCCGCACTGTGTTTTCGCGGTCGCCAGCCGGCCCGTTCAGCCTCCGGCAGCGGTTCGCACGCTGAGCGATGGTCGCTTGGCGCCGGAGCGGGTATAGGCCGTGCTCTTGTTAGACTGATGCCCGAAACCATGCCCGTCGACCCGATGGAATTTCGCCGCGCGCTCGGCTGCTTTGCCACCGGCGTCACCGTTATCACGGCCATGGACACCGACGGCAAGCCGCGCGGTCTCACCGCCAACGCCTTCAGCTCGCTGTCACTCGATCCCACTCTGGTGCTGGTGTGCGTCGACCATCGCTCGGATACCTTCCCGGTGATCGGCCAGGCCGAGTTTTTTGCCATCAACATTCTGGGCGAGGAACAGCGCGAGATCTCGCAGCGCTTCGCTCGCAAGGGCGAGGACAAATTCGAGGGCGTTCCTTTCCGCCAGGGCCAAACGGGGGCGCCCATTATTGAGGGGGCCCTGGCGGTAATCGAGTGTCTCGTGCATCAAGCCTATGAGGCCGGCGATCACACCATTTTTATCGGCAACGTTCAGCACGTCGAGCACCTGCCCAGCGGCAAGCCGCTGCTGTTCTTCCGCGGCAACTACGCCAGCCTGCCGGAGGCCACGCCGGTCTGATCGATCTCGGCCCGTCCTTCAATATGGCGGCCCACCTCGTGGACCGCCACGTCGAAGCTGGCAACGGCGCGCGGACGGCGATCCGCTATCAGGGCGATACGTGGAGCTATGGCCGCCTGCTCGATCAGGTCAATCGCACCGCCAATGCCCTCACAGATCTTGGTCTGCAGATGGAGCAGCGCTGCCTATTGCTGCTGCCCGACTGCCCCGAGTTCCACGCCAGCTTCCTCGGCGCCATGAAGATGGGCGCGGTGCCGGTGCCGGCCAATCGCCTGGCCCCTGCCAAGGATTTCCTGTACTACCTGAACGACAGCCGCGCCAGTGTGGCCATCGTGAACCGTGAGGTCTGGGATCGGCTGGACCAGATCAAAGGCGAGCTGAGCTACCTGCGTCACTTCGTGATGGTCGGCGCCGACATTCCGCCTGCCTGCTTGTCTTATGACCAGATCACCTGCGCCGCCAGCCCCGCTTACGACCCGGCCCCCACCAGCCCAGACGATGCCTCCTACTGGCTGTTCACCTCCGGCACTACGGGCACGCCCAAAGGCGTTATCCATCTGCACCACGACATGCTCTACTGCGTCGGGCCATATACCCAGGAGATCGTTCGCACCACGCCCGACGACGTGTTCCTCTCGTCGTCGGCGCTGTTCCTGTCGTACGGGCTGGTCAACTCGCTGTACCTGCCGCTGTACGGCGGCGCGTCGGTAGTGCTTAACCCCGACCGTCCCGCGCCGGCCACCCTCTACCACCTGCTGGAAACTGAGCGGCCGACGCTCTTTTTCTCCGTACCGACCTCCCTAGCCGCGATGCTGGCCGACGAGGCGCCGCACGATCTCAGCAGCCTGCGCCTGTGCGTGTCCGCGGGCGAGCCGCTGCCGGGGGCCATTTTCGAACGCTGGAAGGAGCGCTTCGGAGTCGAGATCCTGGACGGCATCGGCTCGACCGAGTTTGGCTACATCTTCATCTCCAACCGGCCGGGCAACGTCCGCCACGGCAGCGCCGGACAGGTCATTCCGCCGCACGAGGCCAAGGTGCTGGACCCCGACGGTCAGCCCGTGCCAGCCGGCGAGATTGGCGAGCTCTACATGCGCTCCGACAGCGTGGCCGCGGGCTACTGGAATAAGCACGAGCGGACGAAGGAGACCTTTGCCGGCGATTGGCTGCGTACGCACGACAACTTCCTGGTCGACCAGGACGGCTACTTCATCTATCAAGGCCGCGCCGACGACTTGATCAAGGTCGGCGGCCTGTACGTTGCTCCCTCAGAAGTAGAGGCGGTGCTGCTGCAGCACGCCGCGGTAGCGGAGTGCGCCGTTGTCGGCGCTCGCGACGCCGACGGGCTCATCAAGTCGAAAGCCTTCGTCGTGCTGCGTGAGTCCATCCAGCCAACGCCAGCACTGGCCGAGGAGCTGCAGCTGTTCACCAAAGACCGGCTGGCGCACTACAAGTACCCGCGCTCAGTCGAGTTTGTGACGGAGCTGCCCAAAACGGTCATGGGCAAGATTCAGCGCTACCGGCTGCGGAGCTGATTCCCCGAGCTGACCCTCGGAGGTAACTCCTCGATGAGCTAGCGCCCCGCGATGAGGAGCTGGTACACCCGATCGACTACCGATTCGGCTTTGGCCCGCAGCTCATCATCCGTGGCCCGGCCGATGGGATGCTGTACCGCCGCATAAGGGTAGTCCGGCAGGCCTTGCGCTTCGGCCATGGCCTTAACCGTTGGCTCGAACAGGTCAGTGCAGATGTACGCCGAGGGGATGCCGTGCTGCTCGATGGTCACGCTGTCGTGCACACTGCACGAAGAGCAGGACCCTCAGTCACCCACGCCGTTGATGACGGCGTCGCACTGCCTTACGATGTCGGCTACCAGATCGTCGGGGGCTGGCTTGCTGGCGTTGGGTTTACGAAAGCGCAGCACCTGCGCCGGCTGGAGCCGCTCGTGAAGCAGCTGCTCTACGACCTCCAGCAGCTCCCTGGAATGCGGCTTCGAGTTCTCCAGCAAACCAATGGTTTTGCCTTGCAGGCTTGGCAGCCGCGGCGCCAGCCTGGCCTCCACCGGCTCGGCCTCTTCCGTCGGGTCGAGGACCACTAAAGACGGCCGCACGTCAATTGCCATGACCTAGCTCCTTTCAGTCGCTGGAACACAGAATTCAGAATCAGAGGCCGAAGGACTCGGAAGAGAACTCAGCGGATCAGCCGGCATTCTGAATTCTGTGTTCTGAATTCTCCGTTCATTCCTCGCAGTCTACGCATACCCCAACCCCCCGCGTCACGGGCTGGGAGCTGGCCTTGCCGGGCGGCCACGGCGGCACTACAGCAGAGAAGCCGCCCGCGTCCCCGCCGGCCACGATTAGCAGCAAGTCGTCCGGCGTTTCCAGACATGTGGTCTTGCCGGCAATGTACTCGCGCGCCTGCCGCTTGCTCCAGCCGGCGCCCGCCACCACCCGTGCGTGCTCGGGGCACAGCACCACGACAAAACAGCCGGTCCAAGGCGGTGGCGCGCCCGCGTGACGGACGACTGTCGCGACGCGGTCCAGCAGCGGCTCGGGTGCGTGCATCGCATTGTCCGTCACCTGGTGCGGCGACTCGGCCGCGAACACGGTGACGGCGCTGACATCGGGCGGGAGGCCACGTTCCACGTGGAGCGGCCTCCAATTGACGCAATGCTCGTTCTCGGCCACGCAGAAGCTGTAGTCCCCGGGCCAGCCGAGCGTCGATTTGTCGAAAATACCGGGGCGGCCGCCGCACACGTTCATCATCACCAGGTGCACGGCTCGGCCAATCGTGGCGTTGGCCCGATTCGTCGGGGCCAGCGCGTTGATCCCGGTGCCGAATTTGAGCTCCTGTACCGCCGGGCCGTTGACGATGAGCATCATCGCCGAGCCGCCGGTGCTGTTCTGGCTGCCGTGCAGCGTGAAGATCGGTTGGGTCAGCGCCTCGATGGCGGACACCACAACCGGCGCGTAGGCTGGCAGGCAGCCAGCCATGATGGCGTTGATCGCCACCTTCTCTGCCGTGATCGTCCGTCGCCGCTCCGGCACCACGCCGATGATGTCTTGCGGCTCATGGCCGCAATAGTTCAGGAACTCCATCACCCGCTCTTCGGTGGGCGGCACCACAGGCAGGCCATCAGTCCAGCCGCGCCGGTAGTACAGCTCGATGGCCTCGTGCAGGCTCTCAACCTCATACCTCTTGGAAGTCAAGTGGGCCATGAGGCCAGTGTACTCCGGCCGCCTAGGTGACGCCCTTCAGATCCACTTTCGGCCGGGTTCCATGGTGGGCCGCCACCCGGGCCGCTAGCTTGATGGCCTTGAAGCACGCCTGCTCGGTGCTGCCGCTGGCCAGGTAACTCAAGCACCAGGCTGCCGCAAACGCATCTCCAGCGCCGGCCGGATCGATCGACCGCAGCTTGTCTGGAGCATACTCCTTGTAGCCCTTGTCGTCGGCCAACCCGCAGCCGCCGCTGCCCAGCTTCAGCACGGCGACGTCGGCCAGCTCCCCTAAGGCGCCGGCGGAGAACAGCGCCGCCTCCTCCTCCGTGGCGAAGACCACGTCGGGCCGAACGGTCTTGAGCAGGACGCTGAACTTCGCCACGCCGTAGTCCCGCAGCGCTTTGGCCGAGGAAAGGTCGATGCTGACCTTGCCCTTGGCTTGCCGCGCCAGCCGCACGGCGCGGGCCGCCGCGGTGCCGATCGGCAGCGCCAGTAACGATTGCGCGGGCAGGTGCAGCCACTGCGCGTCGGCCAGCCACGACGGATCCACTTCCTCCTGCTTGAGGTTCACCGCCACCCCCCTATCGGGCATCTGCTCCACCTCGCCGTGACGGCGCTGCACGTGAGCCAGCGTGGCGGTCGAGCCCTTCTCGGTGACCGTCTCCGGCAGCACGCCCTCTTTCAACAGGTCCCACACCAGCAGTTGCGCAGCGGGGTCGTCGCCCACCTTACCGATAAAGCGCACGCTGCCCCCCAGCCGCGCTACCCAGACCGCGAAATTGGCCGCCGGTCCGCCGCTGGTCATGGTCACGCTGCCCGGCGAGTTTTCGGGCCGGCCGGTCGTGTGACGGTCGGGTTTGACGAGGATGTCGAGCGTGAGGTCGCCCAGGCTGACGATCACGTGCTCAGCCCGGTTGGATGCTCCAGAAATCGGCCCCGCACATATCCCAGGGCAGGCGGCGCTCGTCGGGCTCGTCAGCGGAGAAATGCTGGTTCACGAAGTAGATCAGCTGCGCCGGCTCGCGCCCTACGTTCACCGCCCCGTGCGCCACGCCGCGTGGAATGTAAACCATGCGCTGCTGCCCACCACCCAGCACGAAGCGCATGCGCTGCTCGTACGTCGGCGACCCGGCGCGGACGTCCACAAGCCCCACCAGCAGCCGGTCTGTCGGTGGCACGAACCACACATCTTCCTGGTTGAAGTGCAGGTGAAAGGCCTTGATCGCTCCAGGCAACACCCGCGAGTAGTTCACCTGGCTCACCTGCATGCCAGGCTTGGCCAGCAGCTCGCCCCGTCCGTTGAGCCGCAGCAGCTCCATAAAGTCGCCGCCTTCATCCAGCAGCTGCCGGAGCTGCAGGAACTCGACCCCCTCTATGGGCGACCCAGCCGCGTAGCTCTGCGTGCTGAGCTGCTGCCGATACGCTTCGCCTAGCGCCGAGGCATCCACGCCTATAGGATAGGAGACTGCCTGCGAAAGGCTCTTAAGCTGCCTGGCGCAGCATGATCGGCGAGCCGCCGATGAAGCGCACCTGCTCGCCCCAGGGAGCATTGAACACGCCGCTCGTGGGCTCCAGCCAGAAGCTGTAGGCGCCGTTCTGCGGCGTCACCTGCTGCTCGTTGCCGTTCTTGTCCGATATCCAGGCCATTCCCGACGTCGCCGCGATGGTCACCTGCTCGGGCGTGGCGCTGCGGTTGTAGGCCACCATTGTCTGGAAACCAGCCCCGCTCATGGTGATCTTCACTACTCCCTGCAGGCGGTCGACGTAGCGATTGCTGGCCGTGGTGCGATTCTCAGGTGATTTGACCGCGCTGGTGACGTGCGACATGTATTTCACCCCCGCTTTGATCGTCTTGTACGCCGGGTCACCGGCCGGAAAGTCGGACATCTTGTAGACGCCGATGTGGTCGGCCATGCCGGCGATGGCATTGGCATAGGCCTGTATTAGGAACGACTGCTGGTTGCCCTTGTCCACCGCCAGGTCACCGTTGGTGTTTGGATTAACCGGCCCTGGTGACAGCGGGACGCCCATTTCCATGATCCAGGTGGACTTGTCGAAGCCGTGGGCCTGCATGGATTCGTGGTAGCGCCGCAGCAAGTCATAGATCTTCTCCGGCTCCTTGTGGATGTTCAGCGACATCTCATCGAACCACCAGTTGTTCACCGCCGCGGCGGGATCCTTGCTGGCGATGTCCAGCCACTGGTTCCAAAACGTCAGCTCGTCACCGTTGGTCTGGCACGCTGCATTGGTGATCCCCAGGCTGGCAAACACCACGGTGGCTCCCGGATTGCCCGCCTTGACGGCCTGGTAGCCCGTCTTCAGGTAGTTGTAGTAGTCCTGCGCGCGGTTAGGCGAGTTCCAGGCGTAGCCGAACTGGTCTGGGCTGCAGATGTCCGGCTCGTTGTACATGATCCAGGTGTCCACCTTGCCCTGTTTGGCCTTGGCCAGGGCATAGGCGAACTGCCCGAAAGAGTTGGCCGGGCTGTTCCAGGGCTGATCGAGACCGCCGCACGGCACCGCCTTGTCCTGCCCGCCATTGCAGTAACTGGCGAAGAAATTGAACAAGCCGACTTCTCGGACAGTACCGGACGGCATGTTCTGATCGGTGCTGATCGTGCGGAAGCGGCTCGCGTCCAAGCTCGGCAGCGCGTTGAACAGGTACTGCTCGCGCGTCCAGCCGAGACCCAGATCGATCGCATTCTGCATGGGCACATCGCTGACCTGGATGCCGCCGAAGCGGCCGTCAGGCGTCGGGTTGTAGCCCGGGAAGTTGCTGGCCACCTGAGGCGGGGGCGCGGCGGCGGCGGGGGCGACCGCGGCAGGCAGCAGCGTCATAGCCAGCAGTCCGGCAGCGATCAAGCGCTTCAAGAGCGCGTTTCGAATCAAGATTTGTGTCCTCGTGGATGAAAGTAGTGTGCGAACTACAACGCGCCGGCCAAATAGTGGCCGGGTCGCCTAGTACTTCTGGGCCGCTTTAACGCGAGCTTCCGGCGTAGTTGGCGCACTCACTGGCGTACAACTTCGTGAGCTGCTGGGCGAAGCTGGGCGTGTCGACCACGCGGGCCAACTGGTCCAGCTCGCGTTCCATGCGCGTCTGTGGCGGCGAAGGTTTCGTCAGCTCCAGCCACACCGCCTCTTGCGTCTTGAAGGCGCGGACTTCCAGGTTCACGCAGTCCTGGGTAGTGTCCGGAGCGGCATGGTCCACCAGGATGTCGCTGGCGTGCTGCAGCTCGTGCGAGATGACCGCCGCCTGCACGTCCACGTTCTCCGTCAGGATCGAGTCGGCAATCTTGATGCTGTGGCCCAGCGTGCTGAACTCGCCGCCCTCAGACGTTGCTGGAAAGTGAGCCACGGTGAGGCGCAAGTAGGCCGGCGCAGCCTTGCCCAGCAGGCCGGTGGCCGTCTTGGACCCGGCCAGGTGATCGACCGCGGGCCTGAGCCGGTCCTCGACGAAGATGCCGTTGCCGTTGACGTTGTAATTGGCGTCTCGGTTCAACTGCGAAAGCAAGCCGCTCAGCGGCGTCGCCAGCGGGTTGGGCGCAGCCGATGGTTTGGCGACCACGTCTGGCGGCGGCACTGATGGCAGCGGCGAAGGCTGCCCAGCGGCGATGGTCAGGTAGGCGCCGCTGGCCCAGCCCGCGAACTCCGGACCTTTGACCTGATACCAATCGGCGCCATCCTTGGCTAGCGGCCCAGCCACGATCGCGGCCTGAAAGCCGTCTGGCACCGTCGCGATGCGCTCGGCATTGAGGCCAGGCTCCTTGCGGATGCTCAGCCCAAACCGGCCGGTGCCGCTGACCGTCGCTACGCGCGGTTGCTCCGAAGGCTTGGCCGCGGCGCTCGGGGCCAATGACCGCGGTGGCTCAGTTGTTGGCTGCGGAGGGATGGGAGGGGCGCAGCCGGTGAGCAAGGCCAGCGCCAGGGCCGCTCCCCCAGCCCAAGGCCTCACCCCGTGTACAGCGGCAGCGTGAACCGAAAGGTGCTGCCCCGGCCGACTGTGCTCTGCACGTTGATCGACCCGCCCAGCTCGTCGATGATCGCTTTGGAGATGAACAGCCCCAAACCCATGCCACCGAAGCGGCGCGAACGCACCACACTCTCCGCCTGATAGAAGCGGCTGAAAATCCGCGCCTGTTGGTCGGCTGGAATCCCAATCCCGTAATCCCGCACCGCCACCTCCGCGTTCTCCCCGTTGCGCGCGGCCCGCACCTCCACCTTGCCACCGTCGGGCGAGTACTTCACCGCGTTGCTGAGCAAGTTTGTGAGCACCTGGTCGAGGCGATCATCATCACCCCACACCGTGAGTGGCTTCTCTGTAAGGGAGACCACGAACTCATGTATCGGGCTGGTGCCCTTGAGCTTCTTGACGGTGTTTTCTACCAAGCTGGCCAGGTCCAGGACCGTATGGGCGGTTTCCAATGTGCCGCGCTCGATTCGGGATACGTCCAGCAGGTCCTCCACCAACCGTTTCATGCGGCGGCACTGGTTCTCAATGACCTCGATAACGTCGTCGGAGCCGGCCTTGCGCGCTTCCGGCGGGAGCCGCCGGCTCAGCAGCTGCGCGTAGCCCATGATTGACGTGAGCGGCGTTTTCAGCTCGTGGGACGTAATCGACAGGAAGTCGTCCTTCAGCTGCTCCACTTCTTTCTGATCGGTGATGTCCTGATACACCACCACCAGACCGCTGACAGGCGATCCGTCGCCGACCACGGGCGAGATCAGGCGCCGCACGAAGCGCTTACGTGGCCCTTCGACCTCGAAGATTGCTGCCTCGGCGAGCTGCTCGTCCAGGCTGCTGGCCAGCACCAGCCCCGGCTGGTTGAACTCGAGCGGCGGTTCACTGGTGATGTTGGCTACGTCCTGCGCGGTACGACCCACCAGGTCCTCCGGCCCGAGGCCAAATAGAGCTCGCGTAAAGGCGTTCGCCCGCAGCACCCGCCCTTCGCGGTCGTACACGATAAGACCGTCCTGCATGGAGTCGATCACCGCGTCGAGCCGACCGCGTGACTCCTGCAGCTCGCGTACGCGTTCCGCCAGCTCGGCCGTCGCAGCTTGCACCTTGCCCTCGAGCTGAGAGGTAAACGACCGGATCGTCTTGTTGGCCTCCTCCAGCTCAACGAGGCGCTCGCGCAGCGCCTCGGCCAAGCGCTTCTTCTCCAGCCCGCGGGCAATCGTGAGCTTCATCTCGTCGATGTTGCAGGGCTTGAGCAGGTAGTTGAAGGCGCCGTGCCGCAGCGCTTGGACGGCCGATTCCAAAGAGGCATAGCCGGTGAGCAGGATGCTGATCGTCTCCGGATCGCGCTTCTGCGCGGCTGCCAGCAGGGTAAGGCCATCGATCTCGTCGATACGCAGGTCGGTGAGAAGCAAATCGAACTGCCCGCCACGGATCGCCTTCAGGGCATCGGCGCCGGAGCCCACTGCCGCGACGTCGTAGCCCTCTTGCTTCAGCACTGCCTCCAGCGTGAGCAGCACGCTCTGCTCGTCATCGACGAGCAGGATTCGGGATCGGTCCTCGCTCACGCTTGTTGGATCACGGGCAAGGAAATGGTGAACGTCACGCCCCGATCGGGCCGGCTCTTTACGCTGATGTGGCCGTTGTGGCTCTGGATGATGCCGAAGCTCACCCATAGTCCCAGGCCGGTGCCTTTCTCCGCTTTGGTGGTGAAAAAGGGCTCGAAGATGTGCGGCAGGATCTCCGGAGCGATACCACTGCCGGTGTCGCTGAATTCCACGTTGACCGTCTTGTACGGCACGCCGCCAACCTCTTCCTTCGCGATGTGGGTGCATACTGTCAGCGTGCCGCCGCGAGGCATTGCGTCCTGATTATTCAGGACCATGTTTAAGAACACCTGCTTCAGCTGATCGCCATGGCCCAACACCGGCGGCAAGTCTGGCGCGAGCTCCTTCTTGACGATGACCCGATGCTTCTGCAGCTGCTTCTCCATGAGCCCCAGGATGTCCTCGATGATGCTGTTGACGCTCACCAGCGCCAGCGCCAGCGACGGCCGGTAGAAGCCCAGCATCTGCTGGATGATGGCCGACACCCGCTCCGTTTCACGATTGGCGATCTCCAGGAAGCGGCGGTCTTCGTCCTCGCCCTGGAACTTCGAAGACAGCAAATACAACGAGTTCTTGATGGCTTCCAGTGGGTTGTTGATCTCGTGCGCAATCGACGCCGCCAGACGGCCGGTGGCCGCCAGCTTCTCTGACTCGAACAGCTGTTTCTCGAGCTGTGTTCGCTCCAGCTCGCGCACCTTCGTGAGGTCGTGCAGGATGGAAATGACCGCCGTCGGTTGGCCCAGCTCATCCTCGATCTCGCCCGACACCACGGATACGCTCATCTGCTCGCCGGTGTCAGGATCAACCAGCTCCAGCTCACCGCTTTTGCGCGGGCCCACCTCGATGCGCATCTGCGACACAAAGGAGGTGAACTTCACCTCATTGGCCTCGTAGGTTCGACGCCGCTCGTCGGTGCCGGCGATAACGCCGCCAGCCGCGGGCCGGCCGAACAACCGCTCGGCCTGCTCGTTCATGAGCAGCACTTCGCTCTCGATGTTAGTGACGATGACCGGATCGGCCACGTTCTGGATGATCAGGTTGAGCCGCTGCCGCTCCTGCCGGGCCTCTTGGCGCAGCTCCTGCACCTGCTCGAAGCTCTGGCTCAGCTCTTCAGTCGCCCGCTTGAGGTCGGTTACATTGCGCATCAGCGAGACGATGCCTTCCTGCCCGGTACGCGGGTTGCGGGTGTGGGTGGACAGGATCTCGTACGGCAGCTCCTCGCCTTCCATGGGATCTACCAGCGTAAGCTCGCGCGGTGCTGGATTCTCGTCCACCGAGTAGCTCGACAGCACCACCGACAGCAGGAAGTTGTTCATGCCGCAGGCCTGCTTCTTGCCTTCGCTGTCCTCGCCCGACGAGCTGAACAGCTCTTCGGCCTTCCTGTTCTCGACGATGATGTCGTTGTTCAGGTCGGTGAGCAGAACCGGCTCGGGAATGTTGTTCAGCGCCGTTACCAGCCAGTCGCGCTCGGTATGGGAGGATTCGAGGCTTTCGCGAAGGCGGCTCAGCACGTTGATGCTGCCCAGCGCTGAGCCAAGCCGGCCGGCAAATGGCTGCAGCACCTCCACGTCAGCGTCGTCCAGGTCGACTGAGCACGAGCCGACCACCAACACGCCCTCGACCGGGTAGTTGTAGCAGCTGAGGCAGCGGGGGCTGAAGGTCGAGTGCCATTGCTCGGGCTGCGCCTGCTGCTGGCAGCAGCGCGGCGGTTCGATGCCGTTCAGCAGTGGCAGCACGATGCCGGTGCAGGACCGGCCTTCGCCCAGCACGTCGCGCAGCGGCGAGAGCACTCGGCCCTCCGTAGCCCCGCGGCGGATGACTACCGGCTCGGCGCCCATGGCAACCTCGACCATCACGCTTTCCGAATCGTCGATCGAGACGTCTAGCGAGCGCGCCAGGGTCTCATCGCAGTTCATGGCGATACAGCCTTCCAGAGCGGCCCGGCCGCGGTTCAGGATCGCCACCATAGCCGCTTCGTAGCCCATCTTCTCCACGATGGCTTCCAGGTGCAGCAGACAGACTTCATCGACGTCCTGAGTGGCGTGCACCCGACGGTTGAGCTGATTGAGGATGACGACAGGATCGAGTGCATCGCGGCGGATGCGGCCCCCACGACTGGCGATCTTGCGCTGTGGTGGGCGCTGGATTGCCATGGTTTATGCCTTCCGAATGATTACGCCGGCGGTGGCTGCACCGCGGGTCGCGACACCGGACCGGTGATGCCTACGGCCTCGGCGTATTTGAGATAGGTGTCGATTGAGGCTACGACGATGCGAGCCTCGACCGTGATCAGATCGATTCCAACGAGAGAAATGCGCACCCATGCGTCGATCACGATGCCCTTGTCCAGGATTCGATCCAGGACATCGATGAGGCTGGTGCCGCCGGGTGCTCTATTTACCGCCATTACGCTTCCCTCCTAAGCTCCTGTCCACTATCGGTCCCGGCCAACGAAACGGGCCGCCCCGCTATTCGTCATTGCGCGCCCCGCGACCGGCGCGCACGGCTTTGCCGGCCCGGCCGGCCGCCTGAGGGCTGCCCCAGCGCCGCGCTCAGCCGCCGTATCTCCTCTTCGAGCGCCGTTATGCGCGTTCGAAGATCGGATTCCAGCTCGCCCCCCGCCCCCGGCACACGACTCAAGGCTGTATCGTAACGCCACCAATTCAGCCCGATCTGCTCGGCCTTGTCAATCGAGCACACGAGCAGGCGGATCTGGATCGTGAGCAACTCGACGTTGGCCAGCGAGATCTTGATGTCGCCGGCGACGACCAGGCCCTTGTCCAGGATGCGATCGAGGATGTCGACCAGGCCCGCCGAGCGGGTGGCGATGGCGCTTCGATCTCCCTCGGCCACTGTTGATTAATACCTCTTGCTTGCTAGACGTTCTTTGCCTATAGTAGCTTGCCGAGTGGGCCCAAATCGAGGTTCAGGTCCTCAGGCGATAGCCCAAACTGCCCAGCCAGCTCCACAATCTTCTCTTCCAAGCGCATCAGCGTCAGGCCCATGCGCTCGATCTCCTCATCCGACAGATCGCCCACGTCCATGCGCCGCACCGCCTGCCGCTCGAGCACCTGCCGCAGAAACTCAATCAGCGACAGCACCAGCTTGGCCAGCCCCTGCTCGACTTCCTCGGGCGTGCTGTTGATCCTGGCAGGCAGAATTCCCTCTCCCTCCGGAAGAGGGCCAGGGAGAGGGTCGGGCCTCATACGAAGCTGCTCGGCGGCCACGGGCCGCTGATTCGCGGCCGAGGATCGAGCTGCGCCAACCTGGCCCTCAGCTCCGGAACCCGGTCTTCGGGCAGCAGGCACGCCGCCTTCAGCGTCCCGCTCCGTACTTCCTGGCGCCAATCCTTCACCAGATCGTCCACGCGATTGCGCAGCTCGTCGCCCGTCCGAAACTGGCGCTGCTTGGTTCGCAGATAGTCCGTTCCGGAAAGGATCTGGCCGTTCGTGTCAAGCAAAACCTGCAGCGCCATCTCCACGCAACCGGCCAGCTCTTCCAGCTTTTGCCGCAGCTCTGGGGCCCGAGCCTCGATTGCCTGTTGCAGCTCCGCCTGTCCGCCGAACATGTTCCCGAACCGGAAGGGGACCACTCCACCGCCGGCGCGAAGCAGCTCCATGAGCACGCCATGATGCTCCGCCAACCGCCGCGGCGTCGGCTCAACAGCGGCCGGCAGCTCACTGACGGCGACGCCCAGGCCACCAGCCTCGAGGACTGTCACCGGCGTGCCGTCTATGCCGGGAATGGCCGGCGCCGCCGCCCCCGCCCGCACCGCGCCGTAGGCGTACAGCATCAGCCCTGGTCCGATCCCGGCTGCCGCTTGCCACGCACGGCCTCCACCGAGGCCAGCACGATGTTCAGGCCCAGGTAGATCAGGTCAACGTCGGCAACGGCAATCGTGGCATGGCCGGCCAGCACGACGCCCTTGTTCAGCACGTGGTCGACCAGATCGACCAGGCTCATCTCGTCCTCGGCGCCCACGGGCTCATCGGGCAGCGCCGGCAGGTCTGTCACTCGAGGGTCTCCCGCACACCGCCGGCAAAGGTAAAGGGGGGCCATGGTCCGCTGAGCTCCAGCTGATAGCCAAGCGGAGCGTACTTATCAGCCAGCGCATCGGCTGTGCTCTTGAGCGTACCGGCATCCTGCTGCTCCACCAGGTAGGCGCTCCGCAGCTCCAGCCGGATGCTCTGAGGCTGCGCTGGCGTGGACAGCGGATCGCGTTGGGCCTCCACGGCTCTCGCGCTGAGCGCCTTGTGCACCTCGCCTCGCACGCTGGCAGACACGCGCTGCGCCTCGCGTGACTGCAGGTTTTCCAGCTTCTTCTCCAGCAGGAAGCGCGTGCCCGGCGGCTTGGCCGCCAGCTCGGTTTCGAGCTGCCGCACAGGTTCGCTTTCCTCCCGCAGCTGACCCCGGAAGATGGCCTCGTCGCGGCTGAGCTTGAGGTCCCATTCCTCGCGCCCGCGCAGCCGATCCAGTCTGGCCACGAGTTCATGCTGCTGTGGCGCGAGCCGCTCCTTCAGGCTGTCCTTGGATTGGAAGATGGCTCCAAAGCTCAGCGGCAGCAGCGGGCGGCAGCGGGCAAACAGCTGATCCACGACCTCATGGTGCCGCACCGCGCGCGGCGACAGCCAGTCCAGGTCGCGGATGCGAGCGTTCAGGGTAGCCTCCGAAAACTCCTCGCCCACCTCGCTTACCGCGGCCTGCAGCAAGCCGGCCGCCACCAGCTCCAGCGGACGGCCCGGCTCCATGCCTTCAATGTCCTCAACGCCGAGCTGGGCCTCGCCGGGCAGCAGGCAGTAAAGGTAAATAAGCGTCACGCCGCCAATTCCTGGAGCGCCGCCAGGCCCTGGATTGGCTCTGCCCGTCGCGCAATCTTGACAAAGCGCAGCTCCGGAAACCGCCTCCGCAACCCTTGCATAGCTGACGCCTGACGCCTGTCGCCTGTCGCCTGATTCACCACCACGTGCCGCACCGCTATGCGCATTTCCTGCAAGCGCTCGGTCAGGCGCTGCGTCTCGGCGATGACGGGCCGCTCGGCCATCGTGACCACCACCACCTCGCACAGCTTCGGATCGTGCAGGAGTGCCTCCAGCCGTTTGGTCTTGCGCGACAGCTCAAGAAGATCCTCTGACAGTCGTTTGACGCGCGTGGCGAGGCCGTACTTCAGCAGGATGCGCATCAGCTCCTTGGCCCAATCCACCACCAGCGCTGGCGACTCGAGAAAGCGCAGCAGGTGGCCAGTTGGCGCGCTGTCCACAACCACCAGCCGGGCCGGGTCCTCGTCCAGCAGGTCGATCACCGACGTAGCCGCCTGCAGCTCGTCCAGCCCGGTGGGCTGAATCTTCCCCAGCTGGGCGGCTATCTGGCGGTCGTAGACCGGGTCCAGGTGTCCGGCTCCGTGAAGACCCTGGAACAGCTGCTCGCCCTCGGCCTGCCAGTCCTCCTTGAACTGACGCCAGTGGCGCTCAGGGTCCAGCTCGATAGCCAGCAGGTTGGCCAGCCCATCCACCTGGCGGGCATCGTCGCCCAGTGCCTGCCCGAAGCTGTCCCCCAGCGAGTGCGCGGCATCGATCGACACCACCATTACGGACCGCTCCGGCGATCTTCGAGCCAGCGCCAGCGCCACCGCCGCCGCGAGCGTGGTCTTGCCCACCCCGCCCTTCCCCCCAAAGATCATCAGCCGCCGCGGCTGTTCCAGCAGCCGGCTAATTCCCTCTCCCCCTGGGAGAGGGCTAGGGAGAGGGGTCGCCTCAGCGCTCTTGGCGCGCCGCCTTCGACGCGCGGTCCCCACCAATCGCCCCAACGCCCCCATCACCGGCTCCAGTCCCACCGACCCAATCGGCGCCTCGGGGAGCCACGGCACGCGCACCTGCGGCAGCACCTGCAACTCCGCGGGCAGGCCCACGTCTGCGTCCCGGGACGCATCGTTCAGCACCAGCCCCACCATCTCGGCGCCAAGGCTCCGCAGCCGCTCAGCGTAGCGCGCTGTCTCGGCCAGCACCATCGGCTCCGGCCGGCTGACCAGCACGAAGCCCGACACCCCCGGAGCGATCAGCACGTCGTGCGCCGCCTGGCACGCCCTCCGCAGATCCTGCAGGAAGGCATCGATGTCGTCCCGCGCGTAGCGCCGCGTCAGTGACGTCACGGCAAAACGATGCTTGTCCTGCATCAGCTCCAGCGCCTCAACCAGCTGGTCGAAGGCCGTGGCTACGTCGAACAGGCGCAGCGCATGGCCGGTGGGCGGCAGATCCACCACGATTCGCTGGTAGCGCTCGTCACGGGCTAGCCGCCCCAGCTCCAGCAGACCCATGATCTCGTCCAGCCCCGGCAGCGACAGGTCCAGAAAGCCCTCGATGTCTTCGTCGTCGAAATATGTGCCGCGGTCGGCAATAGCCCGCAGCTCCTCGCGATGCTGGCCCATGAACTCACGGAACGCCTGCCGAGCATCCAGCTCCAGCACGTCGACCTCGGCCTCGCCCAGCACGTCGCGCAGTGAGTGCGCCGGATCCAGCGAAAGCGCTAGCACCGGGCCGGGCAGCGACAGCGCGGCGGCTGCCGCGCAGGTGGTCTTGCCCACGCCGCCCTTGCCGCCGAAGAACAGGAAGCGCTGTCTAGCTGTAGGAGATGAAGGCATCGGACTCGCCTTCCGGACGGCCGGACACGCGCTCGCGGTAGTCGCGGATGTCGCGCAGGCGACGCATCAGGGCAGCCTCGCTGACGGCGTAGTCCTCCTCGCTGATGTCGCCGGTTTCGAGCGCCATCTGCAGCTCCAGCAGCTCGTCTTTGACCGCCGTGTCGTCCATCATCTCGTGTTCGGCGAAGTTGGCGACCTGCTTCAGGCACCAGCGGATGCCGGCCACGGGGCCGGTTATCGGCAGCAGCAGAAGCTTGTCAATGATCAACATTCAAACTGGCGGCCGGCATCATCGGCCCTTCGCCGGCGCGCTCCAATTTGAGGCGGATATTGACGAAGTTGTAGGGCGGCCACGGGCCGGTGTAGCGGAAGGCCAGCTTCCCCTCGTACTTGCGCGCGATCTCCTGGACCTTGAAGTCGAACCCGTCGGCCTTCTCGCGCTCCACCAGGAAGGCGGCGTTCATGATCATCTTGTCGCCGATGGGCTTTCCGGCACGGGACGCCACCGCGGTGTCGCGCAGGTGGTCGTAGACCTCGGACACGAAATGGTCTGCGCGGTTGGTCAGCGCCTGCTCCACCAGCCGGCCCAGCTGCATGCGCGCGAAGTAGGTGGACGAGCTGGTGCGGATGATCTCTTCCTTGAGGCGGCGGATCTCCTCGTTCTCCTGCTCGATCTCCGCGATGATGGCGTCGCGATCCCAGTTAACCTTGAGTCCGAGCTCGATCTTGTCGCGCATCTTCTGCAGCACGTCCATCAACGCATCAGACGTGCCTTTCAGGAACTCGACCACGTCGTCGGTTCGTTTGAACACGGTGCCAAAGCTCATGGGGATGACGGTGTAGTCGTTCATCACCGTCTCGTTGACCTGCTCGTGGCGCAGCGCGTTCTCGCGGGTGGGGTCGTAAACCACCAGCGGCGTATCGCTTACCACGGCCGCCAGGTTGGCATGATGGATGGTCTGGACCTCGTCGCCACGGCCCCCGATGCCGATTTTGCCGAACGTCTTCGGCGAGGTTTCCTCGATGATGCAGTAGACGTACTTGCCTTCGGCCGGCTGCTCGTCGGCGCCACCGTCGAGCTTGTCGCCTGGGCTGACCTCAGCTGCCATAGCCTCCCTTAATCATGCGCCAGCGGCGCCTGCCGGCGCGCGCGTGGGGCCACGTCACGAACGCCGGGCAGTATAGCATCGGGCACGCTCAGGGCCGCCAGGGCAGGTGCTAGCCTTCACCTCGCGCGGGCGTGGCGGAATGGCAGACGCGCTGGACCTAGGATCCAGTGCCGCAAGGCGTGGGGGTTCAACTCCCCCCGCCCGCACATGCGGTCTTCGGCGTCACCCACGATGCCGTGAGAGGCGACGACCCTAAGCACCGCGTGACGCTAATCAGCCGTTATGGTGTCCGTTGTCTGCCGAAGTGCGGCCGGCGA
>DATGVV010000265.1:0-1924 GCA_035299885.1 Chloroflexota bacterium
TAAACACGCACGGAGGCTTGCATTCCGAGGCTCATTTCATTGGTCTGAACCATGTTGTCGAGGCCGTCCAGCAGTTGCGGCCCGGGGGCGTCGTCGACGATCTATGTGAGGGCCCTCACACGTACGACCGGACTATGTGCCGGCAAGTTCGCAATCCCCAGATCGCGCTCCTGTGCGGCGAAAGCGGCGGCAGCGGCATGCTCCTGAGAAAGGCCTAGCTTATGACCCCAGACATCAAGCCGGCACCCGTACCGGACCTTGACACCCAGCCATTCTGGGATGCCTGCAAGGATCACGAGCTCCGGGCCCAACGGTGCAACGCTTGCGGCAGGTTTCGATGGCCACCGCGAACGTTCTGCCCAGCGTGCTACTCGTGGGAATACGAGTGGGCACGCCTTTCAGGGCGCGGGACCGTCTATTCGTTCTCGGTCGTCCACCACGTCGTCGCGCCCGCGTTCAAGGAGGATGCGCCCTACGTGGTGGCCCTTGTCACCCTCGAGGGCACCGGTGACCATGTACAACTCTTGAGCAATATCATCGAGTGTCCCTGGGAGAAGGTCCAGGTCGGCATGCCGGTTCGGGTCGTATTTGACGACACCACCTCAGGAGTGTCGCTGCCGAAGTTCCGGCCGGCGCCGGTTTCAGATGACAACTGAAGACTTGAAGTAACTTTAGGAGGCGAGTCCGTGAGCGCAACTGGGCACAGTTCCGCAGTTTCTCCGGCCATGGATGGGCGGAAGCCGGTGAAGGCCACCGGCCTGGTTGGCGCCTGGCTGATTGCCGGCGTCTTGCTGGCTGCCTGTGGCGGCAGCGCATCAGTGGGTCAGCCGGCTTCGTCGGTAGCAGCGCAATCTCTGGCGCCAACTTCGGCGCCAAGCGCGGCGGCAGGTCAGAGTGCCGCGCCAGTTCCGAGCGCCGCCAAGCCGGCCCCTTCGGCAGCAACCAGCAGCGCGCCATCGGCGGCGCTCAAGCTGGGCTTTTCGCAGGTCGGCGTCGGTTACGCGCCGCTCTTCATCGCCAAGGACGCTGGCTTCTTCAGTAAGAACGGCCTGAACGTCACGCTCCAGCAGGTTAACGGTCCCGCGGCAGTACCGGCGCTGCTCGCCGATGAGGTTCAGGTGGATGGTCTTGGCGCCAACGAGCTCAGCCGGGCGGTACTCGCTGGTGCTCCGCTGATCGCCCTAGCCACGCTGGGCGACGTACCGGTGTTCATGCTGTACGCGGACAAGAAGTACAAGACCATACAGGACCTGGTCGGGCAGAGTATCGGTGTTACCGCGCTAGGCAGCAGCACCGACGTCACAGCCCGGCTGTTCCTGGATCATTACGGGCTGCTGGGCAAGGTGAACATCGTCCCCGCCGGAGGAACCACCCAGACGGTCCTGGCCGCGCTGACCCAGGGCGTTGTGGCCGCCGTCATCGTCAGCCCCGATGCGGGCGTGCAGGCTGCCAAGGCGGGGGCCGTACCCATTGTGGAAGGACTCAAGCTCGGCGTGCCTTTGAATTTCAGCGTGATTGCGGTCAAGACGACCTATATCAAGGACCACCCAGACACGATTAAGGCCTTCCTGAAGGCTTATCAGCAGAACTGGACCTATCTTGGAGACCCAGCCAACAAAGCCGCTGTGGTTGACCTGCTGGTACGCGATGTCCAAGCGCCGGCCGAAACCATAGAAGTCGGGTACGCGTCCTGGTCTCAGGTGTGGTCCGGACAGAAGATCCCAACGATCAACCCCGAGGGCATCACCAATACGTTGAAGTTCGCCGACGACGCCAAAGCCAAGACTGCCAAGGGCGAGCAGTTTATCGACAACTCCATCCTGCAGTCGATCCAATGAGGAATCGTGGTCGCTGAGACGAAGGACCAAAGGAGCGACTGACATGCCGATCATCGATGCCGACACCCATATCGACGAGACGGAAG
>DATGVV010000266.1:0-18242 GCA_035299885.1 Chloroflexota bacterium
TTCGAATCCGGTATGCGCTACGAAATTTTCGGTATCGCTGACTCGATAACCTTGTCAAGTGGGGCCAAAACGGATCGTCCTTGGCCCCTTTGGCCCCAACTGTGGCCGGCGATTCGACGCTCCCTTACCGGGCTCCTCCACGCAGCGCGCCGGCCAATGCCGTGAGCGCCCCGACGGCTGAACAAACGTCGGGCGGTCAGTCGTTCGGGCCGAATATCTGACGGACCTCGCACTCGCCTTCCCATTCAGGCCAATGCTTCGTGTGGAGTTCCAGGAACTGCTTCGCCGCCTCGATCGCTTCTTCCTTGGAGTTGAACTCCATCACGGCGTAGCCGCCGATCAGTTCCTTGGCTTCGCTGAAGGGCCCATCGACCACCGTGAGGTTCCCGCCCGAGAGCCGGATGCGGGTGCTCATCGCCGTTGGGGCGAGGCCTCCGGTGTCGATCAGGACGCCGGCTTTCATGGACTCCTCAATAAGGTGACCCATGGCATCCATGAGCGCCTGTGGAGGAGTCCCTTGGTTTTCGGCCGCCTTCACAAAAGACATGAATCGCATCGTGATTTCTCCTTCTGGTTTGGTTTCGGACCTCGGCGCTGCACCTCTGTCCATATACACGTCGAACAACGATCGCCAAATTCGACATGGTCGAACGCTACCGCGCGCGTCTATCGTGGCGGCGGCGATCGTGAGCTCAGCGGACTTCCATGAAGCGAGCGAGCTCTCCCGCGGGCCGCTTGCCAGTCGGGAGAAAGAGCTGGGGCAGGAGTTCAGCTTCGGCTGAGCGGGCGCGGCGCTGCTAGCGCTTCCCGCAGCAGGGCCAGCTGCTTGGGCACGTCCTCGTCCACAAAGCGCACCACCATCATGCTCAGGCCGGCCTCCAGCAGGGGCTCGAGCTGGCGCGCAATCTCCTGAGGTGAGCCGAAGAGGTCGGTGGTGGTGTTGCGATGGCCGCCGAAGTAGGCGCGCATGTGATCGGCGGCCTCCGCCCGTGCCTTGTCGCCGTCCAGATTCAGATGAAAGGTGGCGTACAGCCCGATGCGGTTGACCTCGCTAGGATCGCGGCCGGCCTCGCGGGCGTACACCTCGATCTTGCGGCGAGTAGCGGCGAAGGTCTCGGGCTCGTGGTTGGTGGTGAACCAGCCATCGCCATAGCGCGCGGCTCGGCGGAAGCCGCGCTCATCGCGCCCGGTGGCCACGTACAGCGGAATGGGCCGGTTGATCGGCTTGGGAAAGATGGTGGCGTCGTTGAGGCCGTAGAAGCGGCCCTCGAATGTGACTGACGGCTCCGTCCAGAGCCGCCTCATGATCGCCAGCATCTCGGAAAGCCTTGGCCCGCGTTCGTTGTAGGGCACACCGCAGTTCGCGAATTCGCGCTCCCCTTCGGGCCCACCCTTCCCCACGGCTGGACTGACCAGCAGCCGCCCACCCGAGAGCACGTCGACGGTGGCCAGCTGGTGCGCCAGGAGCACCGGATCGCGCAACGGAGCGCTCAGCGGGATGACGCCAATCTTCAGCCGCTGAGTCGTTGCCGCCACTGCCGCCAGCACGGCGATGCAATCGGCCCGTGGCCAACCACGCTCCATGCGTGAGCTATCGCCCACCCACACGTGATCGAAGCCCAGCGTTTCAGCTTCCTGAGCCGCCGCCAGCGCGGGCCGGAGGTCAGGCCGCTGCGAGTCCTCCCGAATGTGCAGCCCCGTGTGGAGCAACAGACCAAGCTCTGGAGCCACAGCCCTAGGATACGGGGGTGCCCCCTAGCCGGCCGTCCCACCCCCGGAGCTAAGCCACAGCCCTAGCGGCCGCCGCCGGCGTGAAGCGCCAAAATGGCGGCTACGGCAGCGTTGGCCGGCGTTGGCACCCCGGCCTTCTTGCCAAGCTCAACCACGCCGCCACTGAGCCAGGCCACCTCCAGCCGGTTGCCGCGCTCCAGGTCGTGGTGCATCGATGACGTCATGTCCGCCGGCAAGCTATCGCAGAAGGCCAGGCGCGCCTCGGCGTAGTCCTCCGGCAGCATGACGCCGTGCGCCCGGCCCACAGCCATGGCTTCGCGCATGACGTCCAGCAGGAAGGCGCGCGTTTGCGGATGCTCGCGGATGGGCCCGATGGGCAGGCGGATCGTCGTGGTTGTGGCCGAGAGGCCGACCAGGAAGATGAACTTGTCCCAGATCTCGCGGCGTACGTCATTGCTGAGCTCGGCGTTGATGCCGCCCGCCAAGCAGGCCTCTAGCAGCGCCTGGGCTCGGGGCGACGAGGAGCCGTCGTATTCGCCGAAGACCAGCCGCTGCATCGTTCCGGTGTGCTTGATCACGCCCGGCCGCTCGATGGCTGTGGCAATGTAGGCCACGCCGCCCATCAGCGCCGCGTCGCCAAACCCGCGCCGCAGCAGATTGTCCTTCTGGACGCCGTTCTGGAACGAGATGATGGTCGTGTTCGGCCCCACCAGCGGCGCAATCTGCTCCGCGGCCGCCTCGCTGTCCCACAGCTTCACGCAGAAGAACACGAAGTCGACCAGCCCCAGATCGGCGGGCTTGTCCGTCGCCCGCACGTCCCGCAGGTGGACGTCGCCCAGCGCGCTCTCGACCTTCAAGCCGTGTTCCCGCATGGCGGCCAGGTGCGCGCCCCGTGCGAGGAAGGCCACGTCGGAGCCGGCCTGAGCCAGCCGGGCGCCGAAATAGCCGCCCAGCCCGCCCGAACCCATGATGGCGAATTTCACCTCATGCTTTTAGCACGCCCGGACAAGGACCGGAATTGCGCGGGAATAACCGCGTATCAATTACCGTCCGCCTGCCGTTAACTGGCCCCATGCAGCCAGCAGGCAAGCGCGACGTGCGGATCGACCTGCTCCGTGGCGCCGCCATCGTCGCCATGGTGGTGGACCACGTGGGCGGGCGCGAATCGTGGCTGTACCTGCTCACCGGTGGAAACCGCTTCTACGTGTCGGCTGCCGAAGGCTTCGTGTTCCTGGCCGGCCTGATAAGCGGCATCGTCTATGGCCGTGTGGCCCGCAAGGATGGCTCCGGAACGGCGACGGTCAAGATGCTGCGCCGACCCGGCATCCTGTACTGCTGGACGGTAGCCGTCACGCTGTGCCCTTCCTGGCCGGCGCTCTAGGGCTGGGTTGGGAGGATCCGGCTCGCGATCGGCCCCTGCTCGAGTTCGTGGTCGGCGTGCTGACCCTGCACCGCACCTACTATCTCGTGGACGCGCTGCTGCTCTACGTCCTGCTGTTCAGCGTCGCCGGCCTGGCCATAGCGCTCATGGCCGAAGGCAAGACCCTGCTGGTCCTGGCGCTGTCCTGGGGCGTGTGGCTCGGCTGGCAAGCCTTCCCCGGCCTGACCCAGGTGCCCTGGCCCATCGACGGTATGGAGGTGTTCCAGCCGGCGGCCTGGCAGGTGCTGTACTTCACCGGCCTGGCGATGGGCTTCCATCGGGCCAAGCTCGGACTCTGGCTGCGGCGAACGTCCGCGCGAGCCTACGTTGCCGCCAGTGGTCTTGGCTTGACCGCGTCAGTCGTGTTGTATCAGCACGAGCAGCAGCTCCTCCAGGCGCTCGCCCCTGGCACCGACGCCCAGACGCTGGCCGGCCTGCTGTTCTCGAAGGCCGACGTTCGCGTCGGCCGGCTGCTCGCGTTCATGCTCGTGGCCACGCTCACCTTCAGCCTGGCGACGCTGGCCTGGAGCCGTGTCGAGAGCTGGCTGGGCTGGCTCCTCATCCCGCTGGGCCAGCACTCGCTCACGGCCTACGTGCTGCACATCGGCGTGGTGCTGTCGCTGACCAAGCTGGGCAGGGTGGCCTTCGGCGCCGAAGATCCTGGCCGGGGGCCGAACATGCTCCTCGAGCTGACCGGCGTGTTCGCCGTTTGGCTGCTGGTCCAGCTGATCGTCGCTGCCAAGCAGTGGCGCCAAGCCGCGGCCGCGCCGCCAGCCGAGATCGCCCCAATCCTGCGCCTGCCGGTTCTGAAAAATGCCGCTTAAGTTCATCGCAGCGCTGCGCGGCAACGCCGGACGCGGCCTGGTCGTCGCCATCATCCTGGGCGTAGCCTGGTTCCTGGCTCTGGAGGGCAGCCGCGGCCCTCAGTCCGAGCAACCTTCCGACTCCGCCTTCCAACCCGTCCCCAATACCAGTCCCGTGCCGACCGACTTCCTCTCCAAGCAGGCGCCGCCCTCCCGAACGCCGCGCAACCAGTCCAGGACCGAGTTCTTCCTGTTTCAGAGCAAGGCTCTGGCTCGGCCCATGCACTACCTGGTGTACGAGCCGGCGGGCTACGACAGCAGTCCGGATCGGCGCTACCCGGTGCTGTACATGCTGCACGGCATCGGCGGTGGCTTCGGCGGGACGATTGGCAATGAAACCGAATGGCCCGGCTACGGCCTGCTCGCTGCCGCCGATCGCCTGATCGCGAACGGCCAGATCGAACCGCTGCTGATCGTGCTGCCTGAAGGTGACCAAAGCTACTGGATGGATGCTGCCAATGGCGGGCCGAAGTACGGCGCCTACGTCACCGATGACCTGGTGAACGAGATTGATGGCCGCTTCCGCACCATGCCTGACCGCCAGCAGCGCGCCATCGGCGGCCTGTCGATGGGCGGCTTCGGCGCCTTCGCTCTGGCCATGCTCCGGCCCGACGAGTTCGGGATCGCCGGCGCCCACAGCCCTCGTTGACGCGCCTGGCCAACGGGCCGGCGTTCTTTGGCGATGCCGACTACTTCGGCCAGCACGACCCGGTGCAGCTGATGTACGATCGGCCCGAGGCGGCGCGATCAGTGAGGCTGTGGCTCGACGTGGCCGCCCAGGATCCGCTCTGGAAAGACGGTGCCGAGGCGCTTCACGGCGAGCTGCTGGAGCGCGGCATCGCGCACGAGTGGCGCCAATGGCCAGGCAAGCACGATGGCGTCTACTGGGGCAGCCACATGGAGGATTACCTCCGCTTCTACAGCGCGGCCCTGAGCGTCTAAGCTGCGCGGGCGCCCAGCCAGCGGCCGAGCTCGTCCGGCGGCATCGGCGGCGCGATGTAGAAGCCCTGCGCGGTCTCGCAGCCAAGCTCCAGCAGCGTGTCCCAGGCCCGCCGCGTTTCGACGCCCTCGGCCACCACCTGAACCCCCAGCGCATGCCCCAGCTCGATCACCGATCGGACAATGACCCGATCGCCCGATTTGCCGAACATGTGCTGGATGAACGACTGATCGATCTTCACCTCGGTGACTGGCAGCTTGGCTAGGTAGGACAGTGATGAATAGCCCGTGCCGAAGTCGTCGATCGAGGTGCCCACCCCCAGCTCGCTTATCTGGCGCAGTGTTTCCAGCGTCTGCGATGGGTTGGTCATGAGCATGGTCTCGGTAATCTCCACCATCAACTCGCGGCCGGTGAGGCCCTCGCGCGCCAGCATCTGCTCCAGGCCGGCCGCGAGCTGCGGATCCTGCAGATCGCGCATCGACAGGTTCACGGCGATTGGCAGCATCCGTCCGGCGTCGCGCCACGCTCGCGCCTGGCGCATCGCCGCCTCCATGGCCCAATGGCTGACGCGCCGGATGAGCCGGCTCTGCTCGGCGACAGGAATGAACCGATTGGGCGGGATGTTGCCTTTGTCTGGGTGCATCCAGCGGGTGAACGCTTCGGCGCCGGTGACCTCGCCGCTGCGCATCGACACCTTGGGCTGGTACTGAAGCGCCAGGTCGCCATGATCCATGGCCCGCCGCAGCTCACTGCTGACGCGCACCACCGATCCGCCGTACTGGTGGTCCTCGAGGGCATACACGTGCACGTCCTCTCCGAGCTCCCGGGCTTTGGCCGCGGCTAAACCGGCCCGCCGCAGCACCGTGGCGCCGTCGCCCTGCTGCGGGAACCTGGCGATGCCGGCGTGCACCAGCACCTCGAGCGGGTTGCCTTCCACGAACACGGGCTGCTCGAGCAGCAGGGTGGCCTTGCCGGCCAGGTGGCTGGCTTCCGCCAAATCGCCACCCGGGACGACGACCGCCAGCTCCTCCTCGCCCAGCCGGGCGCAGCGCTCCGCCGGCCCTGCCAGGAGCAGCCGAGCGGCAAGCTGCCGCACCAGCTGTTCGGCCGATTCCGGGCCGAAGGCGTCGGCCAGCTCAACCAGGCCCTGGGTGTGGAAGGCAATGAGCGCGAATGCGCGAAGCTCGCCCGAGGTGGTCAGCTGATCGAGGTGCTGCTGCAGTCCGCGACGGTTGAACAGGCCGGTTTCGGAGTCATGAAGAGGCTGCGGGACGAAGGCTTCATCGCCCTGCGTCACGGTCCGCATGTGCCCAGCCATCTCTACGCCGGGTTAACCGCCCCCCTTTTGCCCGGTTCCTCTAGAGTTGCAACGCACAAGCCATGCCACAAGTTACCAGCCGGTGGAGGGTATTTCGGGCTATCTAAGGCCTAGAGCGCGCTCAGCACGCCGCGGTACACGAGGTAGCTTGCCGCCACGGCCAGCAGGGCTAGGACCAGCCGCTCGAACACGTGCCGAGGCACGCGGCTCTGGAGCCAGAAGCCGGCCAGCTGGCCGCAGAAGGTGGGCACCAGCAGGCCGAACCCGGCGGCCACCACGGGCCAGGTGTACACGTCGAGCGCGGCAAGGGTGACCATCCGCACCACGCCCATCACAAAGAACGTGCTCGACAGCGAGATGATGAACGCGGCGGGCGTGAGCCCCAGGGCCAGCATGTAGGGCCCCAGGACCGGTCCGGACGAGCCAACCGTGCTGTTGACCACCCCAGCGACCAGCCCCACCACCGGCGACAGCAGCCGCTCCGCCCGCTCGCTGACCCTTGGCCGGAGACCGATAAGCGAGATCACCACATACACCAGCGTGAACGCCCCCAGGAGCGTCGCCAACACTGTGTACGACAGCCGCAGCAGCAGATAGGAGCCCGCGATCGCCCCCACCAGCGCCGCCGCCAGCAGCCACATGAGCCGCCGCACCACCGGCAGCTCGCGCCGGAACTTGACCACCTGAGCGCCCGAGGCGAAGCTCGACAGAATGGACAACAAGATGACCGCGGCCTTTGGGCCCACCAGGATGGCCAGCGAGATGCTGCCGACCACGCCCACGCCGAACCCGGTCATTCCGCTGATCCCGCCGGCCACCAGCATCGCGATGACCAGCGGCACGAAATGCACGGGTTATTCTATGGCATCAAAAAGAGGCCGGCCACTTTAAGCGGCCGGCCTCTTCTCTCTTGTCTGAGACTACCTGATGGTCAACGAGACGTTTGCTTGATGTGTCGCATCCCCTTGGATCGTCAGCGGGAACGTGCCGCGGCTGACCCAACCAGGAGTGGCAATGGTGATGGTTGGCGTGCTCGGAACCGTCGCGGGGTTCTGGCTGTAGGTGACGGTGGCTCCTGAGGGGAGTCCTGTCACCGACAGCGGCACTGAGCTCGTGTAGCTGCCGATGGCGGTGAGGGTAACGGTGTAGGTTCCGCTCGAGCCATGCCTGATTGTCAGCGAAGAGGGACTGGCGGAGATGGTGTAGTCCGAGGTTGCGGCGGCCGTTACGCTCAGCGTGACCGAAGCGGTGTCGGATGTCTGGTTATTGGTGATCGTCAGCGGATAGCTGGCGACCGGGGTGCTGCTGGAGGAGGTTGTGATTTTCAAGCTCGAGCTGTTGCTCGTGCTGCTCGGATTGATCGAGCTCGGCGAGAACGTCGCCGTGGATCCCGCGGGCAGACCGCTCACGCCGAGTGTGACCAGGCTGTTGTAGCCGCTCGACGTCGTCAACGTCACAGTGTAACTCGTCGACTGGCCGGCGCTGACCGTCTGGGACGTCGGGCTCGCGGACATGGTGAAGGTGGCTTGGACATAGGTGAACTGATCCGCGGTCGATGAGGGTGACTGCGTACTCGTTGCAGGCGATGTGCCGCTCGGAGTGGTCACTGTGACGTCAACGGCAGCCGTCGAGTTGTTGGCCGGCGAAGTCGCCGTGATCTGGGTGTTGGAGGCGACGGTGAACTTAGTCGCGGCAGTGGCGCCGAAGTTCACGGCTGAGGCATTGGTGAAGTTGGTGCCGCTGATCGTCACGGACGTCCCGCCAGTCGTCGGTCCCGAAGTGGGGCTGATGCTGGACACCGCAGGTGCAGGCGGCAGCGTGTAGGTGAACTGGTTAGCGCCTGCCGGATTCGCGGTCGAAGCTCCGCTGGCCGTGGTCACGCTGACAGTTACGGTGCCAGCTGCGTTCGCGGCGGGTGATACAGCGGTAATGGTGGTATCAGAGTTGAAGGTGAAGCTCTTGGCCGCGGTGGACCCGAAGCTTACGGACCTCGTGCCGGTGAAATTCGTGCCGGTGATGGTCACCGCGGTGCCGCCTGTGGTCAGCCCCGAGGCGGGCACGAGACTGCTGATGACGGGGGCCGGCGCCAGGGCCGCGGGCGCGAACGCGCCGGTGCTGTTGGGCGTGCCCAGACCGGTCGGTCCGTCATAGCCGGGCTCGCCTGTGCACAAGTATGTGCCACCGCAAGAGCCATTGCTGCCAGAGGTCACATCGTTCAGCGACCCGCTGCTGGCGCTGTAGGGATACGAGGATGGGTACGTGCCACTAGCGCCGCTGCCCGCCAGGGCGTACACCGAGCCCACGATGGGCGCGGCCACGCTGGTGCCGCCAAACACGAGCCAGCCGCTCCGGCCCAGGTAGGCATACGAGTCGTACACCCACACGCCGGTGTTCGGGTCCGCCTCGGCCGAAACGTCGGACACCGTTCGCCGGGCGCAGCCGGCATCTTTCTGCCAGGTGGGTTTGCCCTCATAGGCACTGCAGCCGCTGCCGGCGCCGCTCCACACCGTCTCCGTGGCGTTGCGGGTGCCGGTGTTGGTGGCCTGGTTCAGCGTCGTGCCGCCAACCGCTGTCACGTACTGCGACGCGGCGGGATACTCGACGCCGTAGCCGTTGTCACCCGAGCTGACCGTGATGGCCACGCCAGGGTGGTTGTAGAAGCTCGTGTCGTAGCTGCTCTCGGAGCTGAACTCGCCGCCGCCGTAGCTGTTGCTGACGGCGGACGCGCCCATCTTGATGGCCGTGTTGACCGCGGTGCCGAGATCGTTGTAGGTCGCCGAATTGCCCTCAACCAGCAGGATGTTGCAGTTCGGGCAGATGGCGCTGACCATATCGATGTCGAGCGAGATTTCCTGGCCCCACGAGGCGTTGGCCGAGGGCGGCGTAGCTCCGCCCGATTGGTTCACCTTCTGGAAGCAGGGGAACGGGCCGGCGGCGACGGTGCACGAGTCGGTGTTTGAGGTGCCGTGGATGGCCGGCAGGGCGAAATAGGACCGGTACTGAGCCAGGTCACTTGCGGCGTTCGGCTGATCGTAAGCATCGACGATGGCCACCGTTTGGCCGGCGCCATTGCCTGCCGATGGCGTTTGATAGGCCGACTGCAGGTAGGACGGGTCGTACGCGCCGTTGTTGCCCACCACGTCGGGGCGCACCTTGGGTGGGCGCCTGCCGGAAGCGGGCCGCGCCGCGGTCGCATCGGCATCGGTCCGAATGCGCGCATGGCAGGCCGCCGTGCCCACAGCCGGTGCCTCGCAGACGCGCCGATCCGTGTGCACGTGGGAGCCCGTCTGCGGTGGAGGCACGCCGGGATCGTCCGCCGCGAAGGTCGTACCGACCCCGCTGACGAGGGTAAACAGACTCAGGGCAGCGGTCACAGCCACAGCGTGTCGAATATGGGAAAACATCAGGCGCAGCCTCCAGAAAATTTGCACGAAGTGTATGCAGAATGGCAATCTCGCACGAGGATCGAAATGCCTATAGCCGCTATGTGCTACCCAAGCAAGTCCTGGCTAGCCCGGCGCCCCTGAAGTGCTGTTAGCCCCACACTTTGCGCGCGGTGTCGGCCACCAGGTCCAGCTTGCGCTTCTGTTCGTCCGGTGTGAGCAGGTTGCCCGCCGCTGTCGAGGCGAAGCCGCACTGCGGGCTGATGGCCATCTGCTCCAGCGGGTGGTGCTTGGCCGCCTCGTCGATGCGCCGCCGCAGCGTGTCTTGCGCTTCGAGCCGGCCCTCTTTGGTCGTGATCAGGCCCAGTACGACTATCTTCCCGTCGGGCACGAAGCGCAGCGGCTCGAAGCCGCCGGCGCGCTCGCTGTCGTACTCCAGCAGGAACCGATCGACGTCCATGCTGGTGAACAGGCGCTCGGCAATCGGCTCGTAACCGCCCTCCCCGAACCACCGGCTGCGGGAGTTGCCGCGGCAGATGTGCAGCGCAAACGTCACCTGGCCCGACGCGGGACGCCGCAGGCAGGCGTTGTCGCCCGAGATAGACATGTCCAGCGCCTGATCGGCGCTGAGCCCGGACTGTTCGATCTCCCGGCGTGTGCGGGTATCGAGCAGCCGTGCGTATTCGGGCGAGTCCAGTTGGATGTATTCAACACCCTCCTGCACGAGCGCTTCTACCTCGCTGCCGACGATCGACGCCAGGTCCTGCAGCAGCTCCTCGCGTTCGTACACCTTATCGGTGATGCCCCGCCGGTAGCTCTTGATCAGGAACACCGAAGGCGGCGGCATGGTGATCTTGCACGGCCCCTGCGCGTGAGCTTTCAGGAAGCCCGACTCGTGCCCGGTGAGCCGCTGCCGCTTCCTCAGCCGCTCGCCCACGACGTGCGCCGTGCTGCCCTCCACCGCGGCGTTCGGCCCATGCCACTCGATGGGCAAGTGCTCGCGCACGAAGCCGTCCACCGCCTCGGCCATGTCCGACTGCCATGAGCCCCGCCGGTACTCGCCGTCGGTAAAGACGTCCACGCCGGCCTGACGCTGCAGCTCCAAAGCCTTCAAGATGTGCTCGTCCTCGATGGCTCTCAGGCCAGCCAGGTCCAGCTGCCCGGCGGCGTGGCGCTCGCGGGCTCGCATGACCTCAGGCGGCCGCAGCAGGCTGCCGACGTGATCGGCGCGGTAGTTCTTCGGCATCACGCGCTTATGCTACAGCCGCGCCGGCCTCCACGACGCCGTCTTCGCAGTGGGCCTGGATGGTCCCATCGGCAAACTGCTCATGGTACAGGCGGGCATAGAGTCCGCCCAGGGCCAATAGCTCCGGGTGCGTGCCGCGCTCCACGATCTGGCCGTGGTCCAGGACGAAGATGCGGTCGGCGGCCAGGATGGTCGACAGGCGATGAGCGATGGCCAGCGTGGTGCGGCCCTTCATGAGGGGCTCGAGCGCGCGCTGGATGAGCCGCTCGGAGTGCGTGTCAAGCGAGCTCGTGGCCTCATCCAGGATGAGGACCCGTGGGTCCTTGAGAAGCACGCGGGCGATGGCCACGCGCTGCTTCTCGCCGCCAGATAGGCGGTAGCCGCGCTCGCCAACAGTCGTGTCGTAGCCCTGCGGCATCTCCATGATCCGCTCGTGGATGGCTGCCGCGCGGGCGGCAGCTTCCAGCTCACGCTCCGTGGCCTCGGGCTTGCCGTAGCGCAGATTGTCGCGGATGCTGGCATGGAACAGGTACGTCTCCTGCGTGACGAAGCCCACGATCTCGCCGAGCGATGACAGCTTGATGTCACGCACATCGCGGCCATCGATCTCGACCGCGCCGTCGCTGACGTCGTACAGCCGCGGCACCAGGTAGGTCAGGGTCGTCTTGCCGGCGCCGCTCGGGCCTACTAGAGCGGCCAGCTCGCCTGGCTGGATCTCGAGGTCGATGTCGCGAAGCACCGGGCCGGCGTCGCGACTCGCGCCGTTCTCGGAAGGAGCTTCGGATCCTGCCGGATACGCAAACGTCACATGGCGTAGCCGGATGTGGCCCTGCACTTGTGCCGGCGCAAGAGCCAGCGCCGATGGTGAGTCGACGATCTCCTGTTTGAGATCCAGGTACTCGAAGATACGCTCGAACAGCGCCAGTGCCGCCTGGATGTCCACGCCCACGCGCAGCAGCTCGCCCATCGGGAAGAACAGCCGGCTCTGCAGTGTGGTGAAGGCTACGATGCCGCCTAGCGTGATGGTGGCCGCCCCGCCGCTGGTGATGATCTCGTAGCCTGCGAACCAATACACGAATGCCGGCGTGATGGAAAAGATGGTGCCGATGATCATGAACAGCCAGCGACCGATCATCTGCTGCCGGATCTGAAGATCGGCCAGCTCCTGGTTCTGCTTGCCGAAGCGCTCCATCTCGTGCCGCTGCCGGCCAAACGTCTTCGACATCAGGATGCCGCTGATGGACAGCGTCTCCTGCATGATCGCCGTCAGATCGGCCAGCGTCTTCTGCGTGGTGCTGCTTACAGTCCGCAGCACTTTGCCAACGCGGTACGTCAAGTACAGGAAGAAGGGCAGCACGCAGATGGAGATCAGTGTCAGTCGCCAGTCGATGAGAACCATGGCCACCAGCGTCGAGAGCGCGGTGGTCACATTGGACACGACGCTCGAGGCGGTATTGGTCACCACGTTCTGCACGCCGCCCACGTCGTTGGAGAGCCGCGACTGGATCTCGCCTGTTCGGGTAGAGGTGAAGAAGGCCAGGTGCATGTCCTGCAGGTGGGCGTAGAGGCGGTTGCGGAAGTCCTGCATGACTCGCTGGCCAATCACGTTCTGGAGGTAGCTCTGGCCGACACCGATCAACCCGCTGAACAGGGGGACGACGATCATGATCCCGACATATAGGTGCAGCTTGGATAGGTCGTGGCCCAGGATCGCCTGGTCCGTGATCAGCTTGAGCATGAGCGGGTTGATCAAGCCCAGCGCGGCCACAACGATGATGGCCAGGAGGACCAGCACGCCTTGCGGCCCGTAGGGTTTGAAGGCCGCTGCTACCCGCCGCAGGATCTGCCGGTCACGCGCGCGATCGCGAGTTCGCTCGGGTGCCGACAGCGACATGCTGCCGTGGTACATCATGAGCCCGAGTCTAGCGAGCCCACCAGCGCTTGCTGTCGGCTGGACGCGGGCGGCGCAGCGAGCGATCCGACGACCACGGCGCTTCGGGCGCCATCGTCAGCGCAGCCAGCCCGAGCAGAACCGCGTCGTAGTTGACGCGCCAGCCCGAGAAGGCGATCCACGCCTCCTCACGATCCGGCTTCAGTGGCACTGCCTCAGCGGCCAGCCGCTCGTAGGCCTCGTTGAACTCCTCGCGCGACACGCTGATGGGGTCGTACGGGCGAGGCTGTGGGTCGTAATCGATGCGGAAGAAGCTGGCGATACGCCGCAGCGCGACATAGCCCGCGCGCAGGCACAGATCCGCAGCCGGATGATGCGGCACGTTGAGCACGGAGTTGGCCAGCGCCGCTGCGTCCAGGATGGCCCCGGCGGCGGTTACCCAGGAACGTTGTGGGGTCGGCGAGCGAAAGAACGACAGTGCTGCCAGCGACGTGTGGGTCTCGTCGACGTTGGCAAACCACACCTCCCAGGCTTCCCACAGCCCGGGCAGCTGATCTAGTCCATCGATACGGTGGAAGCGGATGAGCAACTCGGGCGCGCTGGGTGGGGAGCCGGCCCTGACCTCCAGCAGCGCCACCGCCTCCTCGCGACGCGACCAGGCTGAGTACATCGTCGGCAGGTAGGAGATCAACAGCGCCACCAAGCCCAGCCCGATTATTGCCTCCGAAAAGGCGATCAGCGCCCGTGGAAAGCTGCCGATGTTGGCGAAGCCGAGCGTCAGCAGCGAGGAGCCGCTGAGCTCGATTGCGTCTGTCCATGTCGGCAGGCTCAGCGCCCAGAACATGCAGCTGTAGCCTGCGCCGACGAACACCAGCCAGACCACCGGCAGGACCAGCAAGCTCACCGGCGCATACAGCGCCATGGCGCGGTCGCGCTGCAGGTACGTTCGCACTCGCCAGGTGCGCAGATTGAACAGGGAGCGTACGCCGGTGAACACCGCCCGGCTCAGCCCGTCCGGCACGCCGCGTGGCAGGACGAAGCTCCGTATGGCCGAGATGATGGTCGCGCCAACCAGCGCCAAGCCAGCCACAAAGACCAGGACGCGGACAGCGATCACAATGTCATCCTGAGGAGCGCAGCGACGAAGGATCTTCCGCCGAAGCGGCAGACGAGAAGATCTTCGCTTCGCTCAGAATGACATATCGGGCCGGCTAAGCCGGGGCTAGTGCGCGCTGCTTCTCGACGATGTCCGGCAGCAGCCGGAGGACGGTGTCAACGTCCTGTTCGGTGTTGCCCTTGCCGAGGGTCATCCGCACCGCGCCGTGAGCTAAGGCGGCCGGCACACCCATCGCAGTCAGCACGTGCGACGGCTCGCTCGAGGCCGACGTGCAGGCCGAGCCCGTCGAGGCGCCAACGCCATTGAGGTCCAACGCCAGCAGGATCTGCTCGCCCTCAACGCCCTTGAAGCAGAAGCTGGTGTTGTTCGGCAGCCGGTTGGTGGGATGGCCGTTGAAGGTCGTGTCCGGCACCGTCTCGAGGATGCCGTCCTTCAGCTTGTCGCGCAGCCGCTGGATGCGGGGGTTGTTCTCGGGGTGCTCCTCGTAGGCCAGCTCCAGCGCGCGGGCCAGGCCGACGATTTGGGCCACGTTCTCGGTGCCCGAGCGGCGGTTCTTTTCCTGCCCACCGCCCAGCAGCTGCGGCATCAGCCGCGTGCCCTCGCGCACGTACAGCACGCCCACGCCTTTGGGCGCGTAGAACTTGTGGCCGGACAGCGCCAGCAGGTCCACGCCCAGCTTGTCCACGTCCAGGTCGAGGCTGCCGCCCGCCTGCACCGCGTCTGTATGGAAGGAGATGTTGCGGCCCTTGATGATTTCGGCGATGTGGGCCAGCGGCTGGACGGTGCCGACCTCGTTGTTGGCCATCATCACGCCGACCAGGATAGTCTCCGGCGTTATCGCCTTCTCCAGCTCGGCCAGATCGACTGTGCCATGGCGGTCCACCGGCAAGTAGGTCACACGGAAGCCGCGCTTCTCCAGGTACTTGCACGTCTCCAGCACGGCCTCGTGCTCGATGGCGGTGGTGATGATGTGGTTGCCGCGGTCCTTGTTCGCCTCGGCCACGCCCTTAATGGCGGTGTTATCGCTTTCGGTGCCGCAGGCGGTGAAGACGATCTCGCGTGGCTGCGCGTTCAATAGCTGCGCCACCGTCTCGCGCGCGCTGTCGAGCGCTCGGCGACTCTCACGCGCGAGCGAGTAAATGCTGGACGGGTTGCCGAACTTCTCGCTGTAATAAGGCAGCATGGCCTCGACGACGCGCGGGTCCACCGGCGTCGTGGCAGCGTGGTCGAGGTAGATGAACTTGCTCGGCATGGTTACGGGCGGGAGCGGTCCTCGTGCTCGTTCATAATCTTCCGCTGCAGCTGCATCAGGCCCGTCATAAGCGCCTCAGGCGGTGGCGGGCAGCCGGGGATGTAGATGTCCACCGGCACGATGTGGTCCACGCCCTGCACCACGCTGTAGGTCGGGAACGGGCCGCCCGCGCTGGCGCAGGCGCCCATGGCGATCACCCACTTGGGATCGGCCATCTGGTCGAACAGCGTGCGTATGATCGGCGCCATCTTCTTGCACACCGTGCCCGCGACGATCATGCAGTCGCTCTGGCGCGGCGAGGAGCGGAAGATGATGCCGAAGCGGTCAAGGTCGTTGCGGGCAGCGCCGGTGGCCATCATCTCGATGGCGCAGCACGCCAGGCCGAAGGTCATCGGCCACAGCGAGGAGGCGCGGGCCCAGTTGAACAGCTTCTCGACCGTCGTGGTGATCACCGGGATCTCAGGCAAATTACTGATGATCGGCCCGTAGTGGCCCCTCACCGCCACCGGCCCGATCGGCGGCGCGATCACCGGGGGCCGATGCGTTTGCTCCACGCTTGCAGTGTAGCTCAGGGGGTACCCCGCTAGACTGGAGCTATGCGCGACATTGTCGTCGTTGGCGCGGCCGAAACCAAGTTCGGCAAGCTAGAGGGCAGCTTCCGCGAAATAGCTGTCGAGGCAGGGCAGGCGGCCATGCAAGACGCTGGCGTCAGCAAAGCGGCGATCGAGGCGCTGTACCTCGGCACGTTTTCGCCGGGCACGTTCATCCACCAGGAGCATCCGGCGCCGCTGGTGGCATCCATGCTGGGCCTGGAGCACGTTCCGACGACGCGCACCGAGAACGCCTGCGCCTCGGGGTCCACTGCCTTCCTGCAAGGCATCATGGCCGTGGCCGCGGGCATGTACGAGACGGTGCTGGTGGTGGGCGCCGAGAAGATGACCACCACGCCCATCGAGGAGACCACGCAGATCCTGGCTGAGGCCGCCGATTGGGAGAGCGAAACCCTCGCGGGCGCCACCTTTCCGTCGCTGTTTGCGCTCATGGCGCGGCGGCACATGCACCAGTACGGCACCACCCGCGCCCATCTGAGCGCGGTCGCCATCAAGAACCACTACAACGCGGTGCGCAATCCCTACGCGCAATTCCATAAGGAGATCACCGAGGCGGACATCGAGAAGTCGGCCATGATCGCCGATCCGCTCACCCTCTATGACTGCTCGCCGGTTACAGACGGCGCCGCCGCCTTGGTCGTCACCAGCGGCGAGCGGGCGCACGACATGGCCGGCCGGCCGGTTCGGGTGCTTGGTTTCGGACAGTCCAGTGACTCGCTGTCGCTGTTCCGGCGCGAGGACATGACCAGCCTGGTCGCCGCCCGAAAAGCCTCGGAACGGGCCTACAAGATGGCCGGCGTCGGGCCCCGCGACGTGAGCTTCGCCGAGGTCCACGACTGCTTCACCATCGCCGAGATCATCGCCACGGAGGACCTGGGCTTCTTCCGTCCGGGCGAGGGCGGCCCCTGCGTGCTGGCGGGCGAGACCGCCCTCGACGGCCGCATCCCGGTGAACCCGAGCGGCGGCCTCAAGGGCAAGGGCCACCCTGTTGGCGCCACCGGCGTCAGCCAGATCGTGGAATCGGTCTTCCAGCTGCGTGGCCAGGCCGGCGATCGCCAGGTTCGCGATGCCGAGATCGGCCTCACCCACAACGTCGGCGGCTCCGGCGCGACCTGCGTGGTGACGCTGTTGGGCAAGGCGGCCTGACGTGGCAGTCGAGATAGGCGGTGGCCTGGCCGGCTACCGCACGCCGTCCGGCGAGATCACGATTCCGCTGCCAGGCTCAACGCTGGAGCACCTTCCGCGCGATGCCGAGCCGCTGGTCTTCGCCGGCGGCGGCAAGGTGCTGACCTACACCATCGTCTACGTGCCCACCATGCGCTTCAAGGACAAGGCGCCCTACGCGTTGGCCGTCGTCGAGCTGGACCCTTCGGCAAGCTCACGGCAGGCTAGCGCCCGCCTGCTGGCGCTGGTCGATGGCGGCACCGCCGATAGCCTCGCTGTCGAAGCTCGCGTCCGCTACACCCACCGCGACGAGTACGGCTACCACTTCGAGCTAGCGTCCTAGCTCCACCATCCCCAGGTCGAGCTGGGTCTCACCGCTGGCCGTTGCCAGATCCGTCTGCCCAGGCAGGTAAACGCTCATCCGCACGTCATAGGAACCAGGCGCTGCTGCCAGGAAATGCTCGTCCCTGACGAGTCCCTGAGGCGGAAACTTCGTAAACGGCAGGCCCGCGTTCAGCGGCTCCCCATCCTGCTGGCCGCCTAGCTTGGCGGCCGGCCCCCACAGCTTGACCGAGATGTGATAGTCCCGCGGCGCCCTGGAGCTGGCGTCCCAGTACAGCGTCACTTTGACGAGGCGGCCCGGCTGGACCTCGTAGCCGGCCAGCTTGGGACCGTCCTGAAACTGGGCGTCGATCCGTGCGGCCGAGAGCGGCAGGCTGGAAAGTGTCGGATGCGGATCGAACTCGATGAAGTGGATCCCGATGATGTACTTCTCGTCCGCCACCGGGTAGCGGGCGCGCAGCCAGTTCCCAACTCGGTCCCGCGGGTCGACGAACACGTCGTGCGCCTCGACCAGCCAGATGTGGTCGCGCTGTTCCAATGGGCTCAGCAGCGGATCCAGATCGCCCTCCGGCTGGACGTCCAGTGGCAGCACCTCGCCGGCGCCATGGTAGTAGTACTGGAAGGGATAAACGATGTAGTTCGCCACCAGGGCAATGGCATCCCCACGGGCCGATCGGTCGCCTACGTAGCCGGCTGCCAGCCGGTAGTCCTCCCTGGCGTAGCTGGGCACGGTGGCGCCCCGCTCAGCGGCCCACACCGAGCCCGCCGCCAGCGCCGCCAGCCCGGCCAGTCCCGCGGCGAGCGGCAGCCGCGCCAGCCCCATCCCGGCCAGCAGCAGCAGTGCAGGCAGCACCACGATGAAGTAGCGGGGTGAGAACAGCGGCTCCTTGAACGACAGCGCATAGACGGCCCCAATGGGCAGCAGCAGCCACAGCAGCGGCAGTTCGGTTCGGCTTCGCCCCAG
>DATGVV010000267.1:0-2820 GCA_035299885.1 Chloroflexota bacterium
GTCCAGCACCGTGTCCACATCCGGAGCGAGATCCGGCGGAAAGTAGGACACGTCAGCCGCTCGAACCGTCTCCACCGGAAGCTTGGTGTACTTGCTCAGGATCGCCAGGTTGTCCTCAGTTTTGAAGCGTCCACCTTGAATATCTCGGGCAGCTCGAACCAAACTGACCATCACTGCCCTAGCCTGCTCCGGCCGCTCGCTGATGAACTTGGCTCCGAACACGGTGCCCACTGCGCAGTGGCCAGGCTTCTTGGCCGGAGAAAGTACGACGCCGATGCCCTGCTGGACGACCTCTTCCTTGCCAGGCGTGCTGAAGTACGCGGCATCGATGCTGCCCGCCTTGAGCGCCGCCAGCGTTTCGGCACCGGTTTGGAAGGTGACGATGAACACATCCTTGAGCCGCAGGCCAACTTCCCTCAGGACCAGCGCCAGCTCGTACGCCTGGCCGCCGGTAGCGCCCATGACAAGGCCCATCTTGCGGCCCTTGAGATCCGCCGCCGTTCGGACCTGTCCGCTCTGCGCGAGGTCTTTGCGGACGACGATCGCGGTTGGAGCGCCTTCAAACGGGACACAGCCCATGGAGGACACGATCTTGTTCTCGAGGCTGCCGCTCACCGCGTTGAATTCGGCCGCCGAAATCAAGATCGGAACGGCGTCGATCTGGCCGGTGGCAGCCAGCATGGCCGGGTTCACGCCAGTGCCAGTCTGCTGCCATGTGACGTCGACACCCGCCTCCCGGAAATACCTTTGTCCAGAGCGATGAACAACGGGGCGAAGTTTGCGGAATTGAGGCTGATGAAGCGCACCGGCTGGGACACAGCGGCGGACGCTTTAGGCGCCGCTGGCTGCGAAACGCTGGCTGGCGCTGCGGTGAGGGCTGGCCCGGCGCAGCTAGCCAGCAGCAAGGCGGAGCCGAACAGGACAAGCCGGAACATGTTCCTATGACTCTACTTTGCTGATGCGGCCGCTGCGGCTTCCGCATCTCCGCGATTGATGGCCTCATCGCGACGCAGCGCGATCGCGACGGTATCGGCCGCGGCTCGTGCGCCGGCGCTGGCCGCAGCCGGAGCGCTCGTCGCGCCCCAAAGCCCGCGCACGTCGGCCGCGACCGATGCGGCCTGGCGCACGGCGGCTTCCGCCGTGGGCTTAACACGCGTGAGGTCAAACCGATCTGAGCCCATGGCTGCCTGGCTGTCTGCGTCCGGCTGCAGCGCGATGATCTTCGCGCCCTTGGAGCGCATCGCCTCCACCTGCTGTCTGGCAACGTCTGGCTGGAGCATCGATGGGGGCAGCAGCGCCACGACGGCTCCGGACCCGGCGGCGCCATCGATGTTGGTTCCTCCGACAGCTCCATCGAGGTAGCGCCGGTCGCCGATAGTCATTGGCGTCCTGCCCGTAAGAGGATTGGCACTGCTGGCGGCAAGCGCCCGTTCGATGGGCACGCCCTGAGTCCGATCGAAGAACCTGATCGTGCCGTCTGTAACGTCGCCGGCGGCTAATTTCAGAAGCGGCTGTGGCCAGTCATAGATGTCGCCCAGCGCCGCGGCGGCGATCTGGATTTGCGCATCCTCCGAGATCACTTTGGTGGCGCCAAGCGCTCGTTTGCCCACTTCGATGCGTACTGCCGGGGTCAAGTCGGATATCGACGTAAGCGAAGTCACCGGCTTGACTGCATCCTGGGCATAGTCCAGGTCAAAGGGCGGTGCGGCGGCGGGCGAGATAGGGCTACTGACTGCCGCCAACGATGCGCTGTACAGGCCCTCCAGCGCCTTCCTTGCTCGAATTTGCGTGCCGAGCACAGCTCCCGAGGATGTCCCAACGACCAGATCGGCCTGCGTTAGGTCGACGCCTGCATCCTTCAGGCCCTTCAACATGCCGATGTGCCAGGCACGGCCCACCGGCCCTCCGCCACCGAGCACCAGCGCTCGCTGGCTGTTAAGTGTGGCTGCCGGGGCGGCACTCGCCGGTTTAGCCGCCGCGGCCGGGCTGCTGCTCGCCGGCGCCGAGGCACCACCGCAGCCGGCAAGGGCGATGCCCAACAGGATGGGAATGAGCGAACGAGAACTTTTCATGCGCCCCAGGCTAGGCGCGCCGCCGCCCGCTGCCATCTGCCGAACGGCATATGTAGGCCGGCATATTTGATGGGCGGGCTAGATTTCGGCAGCAGCCTCGGCCAGGCCGGTGCGCGCCGCCCAGGCGGCGACCTCCGCGCGCGAGCTCATGCCCAACTTGTTCAGGATGTGCTCCACGTGCACTTTGGCCGTGCCTTCGCTGACTATCAGCAGTTCGGCTATCTCCCGGTTAGTCAGCCCACGGGCAAGCAGGGCCGCGACCTGTCGCTCGCGGGGCGTGAGCGGATCCCGGGGTGGCGGCTCCGGCTCCAGCCGGGCGGCATGCTCGAAGGCCTCCTTTGAGCTGAGCGCCCGGCCCTCTTCCCAAGCCGCGGCGGCACGAGATCCAAGCTGACGCCTGGCTGCCGCCAGCCGCTCGACGAAGATGGCCCGCAGGGTTTCGGACCCGGTGTCGCCATAGGTCTCACCCAAGTTTGAGGCGGCTCCGGCCAGGCGGATCGCGCGAAGGGGCTGATCTTGGACCAAGGCCAGATGGGCGGCGCCCTCTAGCAGCCGGATAGCCAGTACGCGGTCGCTGCTCAGGCGCCATACGCCCATGGCTTCCCGGAGCAGCTCGCTGGCCGCACCGAGATCGCCCTCGTCAATCGCCAGCAACGCGCGCTGGTGCAGAGCAATCGCGATCAACCACTGGTCGTCGATTGCGCGGGCCTCGGCCAGTTCCTGGTCGTAATAGCGTTTGGCAGCGGAG
>DATGVV010000268.1:0-2918 GCA_035299885.1 Chloroflexota bacterium
CGGCCGCGGCCGTTGTCGAGGCCGACGGTGCGGCGGGCGCCGGCGGCGGCAGCGAGCAGGGCGTACTTGGCGGCGCCGAAACGCGTGGTGAGATGGTGCAGCAGCAGCAGCTGATCGTAGCGCTGGCGACGCAGGCGCAGCAGCAACGGCAGCAGCCGGCCGACCGCGGACGGCGAGAGCAGGCCCAGTGGCGTGTCGAACTGGTGCTTGTCCGCTATCCAGAGGTGGTCCAGGCTGTCCAGCCCTTCGAGGGCCGCCGCGCCGGCCGGCGTGGTGAGCACGTCGATGGTGGCGGAGGGCCAGGTTTCGCGGAGAGCGCGCAGGGCGGGCGTGGCGGTCAGCGCATCTCCAAGGTCCGCCAGCTTGACGACGAGCAGCTTGCTTACGGCTGAACCCGTTGGAGCCGCTTCTGGAGCAAGCGCAGGCAGGCTTCGTAGACCTCGTCGGGCAGCAGCTGGCGCATGCAGTTGAGGTGCCCCAGCGGGCATTCGGCGGTAGCCCGAGCGTCGTAGCAGGGGCTGCACGGCAGGTCGCGGCGCAGCACCACCGCTTTGGAGCTCAGAGGCGCGTAGACGACGGGATCTGTTGGGCCAAAGATGGTGGCCTGCGGGGTGCCCAGCGCCGCCGCCATATGGGCCGGCCCGCTGTCCGACGACAGCAGCAGATCTGCGCGCTTGAGCAGGGCGCCTAGCTGCGGGATGCTGGTCTGGCCGGCCAGGATGAGTGGCTTGAAGCCGCAGTAGCCCACGACCTCGTTCACAACGTCGGCCTCGACCGGCGTGCCGGTGATGGCGACCGTCGCGCCCAGCTCGCCGTGAAGGCGGGTCGCCAGCTGGCCCCAGTATGCCGGCAGCCAGCGTTTGGCGGAGCCATTTGCCGCGCCGGGGTGGATAACGACCAGGAGCGTGTCCGGCCGGATGTCGAACTCCGCCAGCAGGTGCCGGACGCGGCGCTGCTCGGCGGCAGGAACGGTGAGCTTGGGCGCCGGCGGCCGCATCCAGTCCACCTCGGCGCCCGCCGACTCGGCCAGCTTCAGGTCGTACACGACTTCGTGCTGCCGGACGTCGTAGCGCCCGCCGGGCAGGCTGTGAGTGAGCATGAACGGGTAGGCCTCGGCGCGATAGCCGTAGCGGCGCGGGCAGCCGCTCAGCCAGGCCATGACGCAGGCGAAGCGGCCGTGCAGCGACAGACATAGGTCGAAGCGGGACTGTCGCAGCTGGCGCACGAGCGCGAAGAACTCACGGTAATGGTGCGGCGTAAGCACGTCGCGCGGGCGGCGGATGCGGTTCACGTCATAGGTCAGGACGTGGTCAACTTCCGGCGCGAGCTCGAACAGGCCGGCGGCGTAGGGCAAGGCCAGGGCGGTGATCTCAGCGTTGGGATAGGCGCGCTTGAGCGCGTATATCGCCGGCAGAGACATGACCATGTCGCCCAGCAGATCCAGCCTGATGACGAGGATGCGGCGGGCGGCCTCGCGGTCGAGCCGTCCAGGCGGCCTGAACAACCGCCCGATGGCAATGGCTAGGCCGAGCAGTGTAAAACCGGCGAACAGCAGCGCCAGCAGCGCCTGTCGCAGCGTCCTCTTAGCGAGGCGGCGAAGGCGGATCGGGCGGCTCACGTCGGCAATGTTCCAGGCAAGCAATGGACGTCGCTCAGGACGGCCCAGGCACCCGAGCAGCCAGCACCCGGCGTGCCGCCTCGATCACTTGCTCAGGCTCGATCAGCTTCACGCACAGATGGTAGGCGAGCTCAGCCGGATTATAGTCCAGCCGGCGGCACGGAATGCAGCTCCAGGGGAGCCGGATGACCTCATTCCGAGCAGAACTTTCGGGGCGCGGCCCGAACAAAAGCGGGTCTGTAGGACCGAACAGGGTGACCGTTGGTGCGCCCACGGCGCGGGCTACGTGCAGCGGCCCATTATCGGGCGCTAGCACGAGGCGGCAGCGCTTGTAAAGCGCGGCCAGTTGAGGCAGCGTGAGGCCAGAGAGGACCTCGGTCGGAGCGGACATGCTGGCGCGGATGCGCTCGGCCATGGCCACCTCCTCAGCGCTGCCGGCGGTAAATACGATGGGGGCTTCGGCTGCCAGCGCGCTGGCCACCGCCGCCCAACGCTGCTCGTCCCACAGCTTCACCTCGGCGCCGGCTCCAGGATGAATGACGATCGCGCCGGGGGGCGCGCCCTCGGGCAGGTCGGCCTCGGGGAAGAGCGGCGGGGCCGGCACGGCGGCCAGCTCGGCGCCCGCCAGCGCTTCGACCAGCAGGAGGTTCTGATCGGTCTCGTGCAGGCCCGGCTGGTAGGGCACGGATCGGGCAAGGAAGGGCCGGCACTCGGGGACGTCGTAGCCGAGTACGGGGATGCCGGCCCAGCAGGCTGTCATGGCGCCCCACCAGAAGTCGAAGCGCAGGTTCAGGGCGGCGTCGAAGCGACCGGCCAGGCTGCGCGCTTCGCGACGGGCGAGCGCGTACGGGGCGAACGGGTTGGGCTTGGGAGCTCGGGTAAAGCCGGGGAAGGGGCAGACCTCGATGGCGTCCAGGGCAGGGTGGTGGCGCCACACCGGCTCGCCCCATGGTCCAAGCCAGGCGGTCAGGCCAGTGGTGGGCAAGGCCGCCCACAAGGCCGACAGCGCCGGCGCGGCCAGCACCAGGTCGCCAAGATGGTCGGGCCGGATGATCAGGATGCGCTTAGGCTCCGCCTGGAGTGGCCGTGGCGGGTTGAGGCGGCCGATGGCTTGAAGGATTTGTAGGCGGATGCGCCGCTTTAGGGTCACTTCAGGTTCCCTCACCCTTGCCCTCTCCCGCCGGAGCGGGAGAGGGGACGAGTAGCCGGAGGCAGGCGGCGTAGACATCGTCCACGCTCACCGTGCCGATGCAATCGGCGTCCGCATACCCATTGCGATAGGCGCTGCGCGGGATTGGAG
>DATGVV010000269.1:0-2191 GCA_035299885.1 Chloroflexota bacterium
TGTCTGCACGCGGGTGTCAATGCCCTGAAGTACCTGGTGGCGTTACAGGAGCACCGCCGTGAGGTGTTTCGAGCCCCAGCGGAGTGGCTGCCGTGGAACTATCAGGCTAATCTGGTCCCGCCTTAGTGCTCCCATTTCATAAATGTTTGTAGGGTTACGCCGCCGGCATTTGCCGTAGCTTGGGAAACACGACGTTGGACAACCCTACACGTAATTATGAAATGGAGCACTTAGGACAGTTGTCGCCAATCCGCTGCCATCTCGGCCTGCTGCGGATTGCCATTCCACAGCAGGATGAGCAACTCGCGTGCGGCGAGCCGGGCACTGGTCTCCGCGCCTTGGGGCCACCATGTGAAACGCCCCTGCGAGAGGCGCTTCGTACACCACCAAAACGACAAAATACCTCAATGTCGGACTCACCTGCTGGTCAGGTGACTATTGTCGATCCGACGCATCCGCTGTATGGGCGGACGCTCCCGCTGCTGCGGGTGCACTCCGCGCGGTCCAAGGCGCGGCTCGTGATCCAGCTGCCTGACGGCCGCGTGCAGTGGATCCCCCGTGCCGTCACGGATCTTGGCACCTCCGCTGTGGCAGCGCCCCCCCCCGCCCGCATTGCCGTCCCGACCCTCCTGCCCCTGGCGCAGCTCGTCTGCGCTATGCTGACGGGCAAGGAGGATATGCACCATGACACAGCCCCTGCCCTCACCGTTCCCCGTGGGGAGTCCCCGGGCGTCCTCGACCCTGTGGAGCTGCCTGGATGCACGCACGCAGCAGCAGCTGGCCCACTGCCTCTCCGACCTGATCCGGCGGATGCGGAGTATCCCGGCCGGGACCGCGCAGGAGAACAGCCATGATACGAACACACACGGGCACCAAGATCACTGATACGCACCGTGCGAACCTGGCCTATGTCTCCATCCGGCAGTCGACTCCGGGCCAACTGGTCCACCACCGTGAAAGCACGACTCGGCAGTATGAGCTGGTCGAGCGCGCCGTGGCGCTCGGCTGGCCCGCGGCACGGGTCCACGTCATCGACGAGGATCTGGCCAAGAGTGGTGCGTATGCCGCGCAACGCGTGGGCTTCCAACATCTCTTAGCCGAGCTCAGTCTGGGCCGCGTGGGGCTGGTGCTCAGCCTGGAGGCGGCGCGCTTGGCGCGCAACAGCGCCGACTGGGCTCGTCTGCTCGAGCTGTGCTCAATCTTTGGCGCCATCATTGCTGATGCGGAGTTCGTCTATGACCCACGGCAGTACCACGACCGGTTGCTGCTCGGGCTGGCCGGGATCATGAGTGAAGCTGAACTGCCCCACCTCCACCTGCGGCTGCATGAGGCCCAACGCCACAAGGCCGAACGCGGCGCCTTAGCCCTGCCGCTGCCTGCCGGGCTTGAGCGTCTGCGCAGCGGCGAGGTGGTGCTGCACCCCGACGAGGAGGTCCAAGCCCGCCTCCGGCTGGTCTTTGACACCTTTGACCGCCTGGGCAGTGCACGTGCCGTGGCGCAGTCTCTGCGCCGGCATGCCCTGACCTTGCCGACACGCCCCCACCAGGGGCCGCCGCCCTGGCCCATCGTGTGGGTGGGCGCGAAAACCAATGGCGTGCTCAACATTCTGCAAAATCCCGCCTATACGGGCGCCTATGTCTGGGGCAAATCCACGACGGACCCCGCACGCCGCACGCCCGGCGTCGCCCATAGTGGTGTGGTGCGGCTGCCCCGTGAGCAATGGCAGGTCTGCCTGCCCCACACCTACCCAGCGTACATCACGTGGGAGCAATTTATGACCACCCAACAGCGGCTGCGCGCCAACCAGTATCGCTACCAGGACGGCCAACCTGGCGCCGCCCGGATGGGACAGGCGCTGCTGCAAGGCATCGCCCTCTGCGGCCGCTGCGGCACACGCATGTGGATGCGTTATCGTGGGGCCCAAGGCAAGAGGCCCGGGTATGTCTGCAATGCCAATGCCATCGAGTTCGGCGAGCCGCGCTGTCAAGAGGTGAGCGCGGCCGATGTCGACCCCGCTGTCGAAGCGCTGATTCTGCAAGCGCTTGAACCAGACAAGGTCGCCTTAGCGGTGGACGCCTTCGAGCAGCTCGCACGCGAAGCCAGCGGGCTGGATCGCCAGTGGCAGTTGCGGTGTGAGCGGGCGCGCTTTGAGGCCGAGCGAGCCAAGCGGCAGTACGATACGGTCGAGCCC
>DATGVV010000270.1:0-3169 GCA_035299885.1 Chloroflexota bacterium
GCCGGACTCTCAGGTTCGACAACGGAATCGGCTCGGGCCCGACACGTGGAGCCGCTTTCATCGTCAATGGCAAGATCTTCCCGTCCGGCACCTTCGGCTCGAACCCTGATGCGCTGTCGCCCGACTCAGCGGGCAGCATCGGGACGTGGGTTTGCCGCGGCAACTGGTTCTACGACCTGGCCGAAGTGGCCAAGGGTAAGACGCCCCATGTGGCCACAACCCAGTACTACATCTTCGACGACGGGTCCATGCTGGTCAGCGATGGTCTGGAGGGCGGCGTCAAGACCGTGCGCGTGGTCACTGGCGGAGCAGGCAAGTATACTGGCTCTCGAGGCAGCGGCTCCGAGAACGAGGTGTCCAAGAACAGCACCATGCTCCAGCTGGCCACCGGCGTGGCCCTGCCCGCGCCGAACATCGTGTTCAGCTTCAACCTGATGTAGGTTGTGGCGCTCAGAAAGGACACGCACGTGACTTCGCTGGCGGCCGAGCTGAAGAACCTGATCGTGATTCAGCACGCGCCGCCGCGAGTCATCGTGCTGACTGCGCTGGCGTCTTATGGCGCCCAGGCGGTGGCCACGCTCCAGCACGCGCCAACGTGGGCCGTGGTGCTGGCCACTATCCTGCCCTGGATTCCAGTGCTGACGGCCGAGATCGGTTGGACGTACGGGCAATATCCCTGGCTGGCGCTGTTCTACGTGCTGCTGATCACGCAGGGCGCGCACTTTCTGGAGCACGTCACGCAGGTCACTCAGATCCATCTACTGGCCCTGCGAGGACGCCAGGCGCAAGGCATCTTCGGCGCGCTGAACATCGAGTGGGTGCATTTCTTCTGGAACAGCCTGGTGCTGCTGGCGGTGCTGGTGCTGCTCACTCGCTTTCGCAACAATCCTTGGCTCTGGCTGACGGCGCTGGTCAGCGGCTGGCACGGCCTGGAGCACGCCTACATCCTGTCCGTTTATCTGCGGACCGGCATCGAGGGCACGCCCGGACTGCTGTCCAGCGGCGGAGCGCTGGCGGGCGGCCTGCCTACCGCCCGCCCCGACCTGCACTTCGTGTACAACCTGATCGAGACGACCCCGCTGGTCATCGCCTTCCTGTACGCCTTGGCGGACGTGCGCCGGGAGCCGGCCGGTCAGCTGGCGAAGGTACGCTTGTAGTCCTCCCAGGCTTTGGAGCCGGCGCGGCCGAACACCTTCTCCCGCACGCCGCCCGCGTACTCCGCCGGAATGTAATTGATCTTCTCGGTGTATGACGGCTTGAGCCGAACGCCCTGGGCGGAGAGCTCATCGGTCATGACCAGGTTCCGGAGCACGGTTGTGAGTTCGGCATGGTCCGTCCACATGGCCTTGTAGACGATGCGACCCTGCTTGTCCACGATGTAGATCATGTTCGGCAGGAGGCCGTAGAGCCGGTGGACGGTCCCCTCGAGGTCGTCTACGAGCAGTGGGTTCCGGATGCTGTCCTGATCGCGGCAGTCACGCGCGTACTTGACCTTCTGCTCCCAATCCCGGTGCGCGGGGTAGTTCTCACCGGGGTGCGGCTCACGGACGTAGATGGTTAGGAACTCGAATCCCTTGTCGCGGTACTCGGCGTACAGCCGGTTGAGGGGCGAGACCTCGCCCACGAAGGGCGGTCAGGTGATGCTGCCGAACTCCAGCAGCACGTGCTTCTGGCCGCGGAAGCGCGACAGCCGGACTCGCTTGCCTTCGGGAGTCGGCAGCTCGAAATCAGGCGCCTCGTCACCAGCTCTTAGGGTCTGCTTGAAAGCGCTGCCCATGCCGGACGCCTCCGAGCGCGTGAAGCTGGCGTAGTTGTACTCGTCGACCACCGTGGAATCTGGCGCTGCGTGCTCAATAGCCATCTCTGCTACTCCTCGATGCTTGACAACAAGGTGTAAGAGGCTAGCATGGGCCGCAACAATCGCTGCCAAGCAGGAGGCCAAGGCTCATGTTCAGGCATGTCCGTTTCCGCCCCGTTCCTACACGTGTACCGATGCTGGCCGGCCTGGCCCTGGTGTTGGCCTCGTGCGGCTCTTCGGCTGCGCCGGCTGCGCCGAGTACACCCGCGAGCGTGGCGGCAGCTTCCGCGAAGCCGCCGGCCAGTGTGCCGGCAAGCACAGCACAGGAAGCGTCTGCGCAAGCGGGTCAAGCACCTAAGCTGGTGGTGGCCTACGCAGCCGTCATCGGCGCCGTCCTGCCGGAGTGGGTGGCCGACGCCGCGGGCATCTTTCAGAAGAACGGCCTGGACGTGGAGCTGACCTACATCGAGAGCAGTAAGGGCATGGCTTCCCTGATTGCCGGACAGATTCAGGTGACCGGCCTCGGCGCTCCGGAAGTAGTGAGCGCTACTGCCGCGGGAGCGGACGTGGTGCCGGTAACGACCAACGCGCCGGTCTATCCCTATCTGCTGCAGGTGCCGGCCGAGATCAAGACGCCCGCGGATCTGAAGGGCAAGAAATTGGGCGTGAGCAGCATCGGCTCTACGTCCGACATCGCTACCCGGGTGGCCCTCCGCAAAATGGGCCTGGATCCCGAGAAGGACGTCAACATCATCGGTGTCGGCTCGGCCTCGAACCGGCTGGCCGCTATGCAGAGTGGTGCCATCCAGGGTGGCCTGTCCTTCCCGCCAGAGAGCGTGATCATGGAGGCCAAGGGCTTCCACACGCTGCTGGACATGGCTGCTACCAAGGCGCCATGGTCGAACGCGTCGGACATCATCCTGCGGTCCTATATCAACTCGCACCGAGACGCCGTCCAGCGGTACGTGGACTCCATCGTCGAGGCCATCGCCCGGGCCCGGAAGGACAAGACCTTGGCCATGGACGTCATCAAGAAGTACCACAAGCTCGATGACGCTCACGCCGTCGAAGTCACCTATGACTACTTCGTGAACAGCGTCATTCCGCCACTGCCATATGCCAGACCGGAGCAGTTCGCCGACGCCAAAGCGGTCCTGGGGGAGAAGAACGAGGCGGTGCGCAACTTCGACGCCACCAAGGTTCTGGACGACTCCTTTGTCAAGAGCGCGGCAGATCGAGGTGTAGACAAGCGCTAGTCAGCCCGACGCCAGCCGCTTCTGGACCTGGGCGTTGAGCTGGCCTTCGCTGAGCATGCCGCTGACTTTGCTCACCATCTGCCCGCCCCCAGAGAAGAAGATCGTCGTCGGCATG
>DATGVV010000271.1:0-17013 GCA_035299885.1 Chloroflexota bacterium
GCCCAGATCTGCTCCACCTTCGCCACCTCGTCGCGGAGCATGGCATCCATCAGGGCGACGACAGGCTCCGGTCCCATGGCTGCAGAAGTCGACCAGCAAGCGCTGATCGGGGTACCGGCTTCCCGGGCGGCTTTCCAGGCGGGATAGGTGGTGTTCTGGCCAGGCATGAAGTTCACCTGATGGCCGGCGACACGGATGTCGTCCAGCAGGTGCTCGATGCCGTAGGCGACCTTGTTGGTGACCACCGTGTGTGCCTTCTTGGCCACGCCCTCCCAAAACTCCGTGGGAAAGATGGTCTTGAAGAACATGGAGTTGGCGTAGATCATGATCGGCATGTCGGGCACCGCCTCGGACAGATCGGCAAAGAATTGGACTGAGTTCTCCAGCGTCGGGGTCTGCCACAGCGGCAGGCCCAGAAATGCTCCTTCGGCGCCCACGTCCTTCAGGCCGCGCATCTGGCGCACGCACTCCTTGGTGCCCAGGGCCGTCGCCCCCGCGAAGATCGGGGCCCGGCCGCGGTTCACCTGGACCAGCGTGTCAATGAACGCCAGCTTCTCATCCCACAACAGCGCGGCGCACTCGCCGGTTGTGCCGCAGGCCGCGATCGAGGCGACGCCGCCGCTGATGAGCTTCTCCGCCATGCGCGCGGCTTCGTCCAGGTCCACCGAATCGGTGGCGTCCCAACCGTCCGCCCCGGGCTTGCAGGGAGTTGGCGGCATGACGCATACGCCTTTGAGGTCTTTTCCTGCCAGCATGGTATCTGCTCCTCCTCTTTCTACAAGAACATGCTCAGGTTATCGGCGGACAGCACAGTCTGATCGAGCAATATTGTCCGCCGTGCGATCGTCCACGAGTCACCTGATCGCCGCAGCAAGTCCTGCCGCGCGCCCACCAGGATGTCTTGCCTGCTTTCCAGCCGCGTGCGATAGAAAACGAAATCCGAGTGCGCCCAGACCTCGGATTCCGAGTCTCCCTGGTCCACCATGATGTTCGTGATGACATGGCGGGTGCGGGACGGCGGCTCCTCGGCCCAGGCCAGACCAGTCCCGAACTTGGCCACGCGGTTGCGAAGGCTGTCCTTGGACTCATCGAAAAAGGCCATCTCCCGCTCGCTGGCGAATTCGGAAGCCCCAGGCTTGGGCATGCCCTTGCGCACCGGCATCCAGTAGTGGACATCGTCGGTGAACAGCTCCAGCCATTCCTCGTAGCGGTGTGCGTCCAGCAGGTGCGCCTCGCGGTACAGGAAGTGCTCCACGCTGCGCAGCACGGCATCTGGCACCGGCCTGGTGCCGGCATCCGGAGCCGCCGGGCGGACAGCTGTTGCCATCAACGCATCAGCTCGGCCCAATAGCGGTAGAAAGCGCGCTGGTTGGTATCGCTTTCCCAGGGGCCGACCCGTCCTGGAATATCGTCGTGCGGGCCCTCATGGCCCAGGCCCATCTGGTAGTTCAGCGGTACCCGCCGCGCGGCTACACCCCTACCGGACCAGCTGACCTGCGTCCAGTTGGCGCTGTCGTCCTGCTCCAGCGTGCCACCCGGGCTGAAACGACGGAGCGAGTGCACTCGGAGGGCGTCCTTGACCTCGGGCGGCGCCTCCTTGTCTACGATGCACCATGACCAGACCTCGAAGCGCAGCGGGCCCCTGGGATGCCATACCCGGATCGTGCTGGCAGCCGTCAAGAACGACAGGTTAGGGAAGACTGTCCCATGCATGATGGACATGCGCGCCCGCGTGCGGCCGAGGCGCTCCTCCGCCTTTGGATAGTTGTCCACCGTGTACTTGGCGGCGCCCGGCGCGGTCGATGTGCCAAGCTCCTCGATTTGGTCCACGATGCGCGCCCCCATGCCGTGGCCGACGTGCGGATTAATCTGCACGCCGCCATAGCCTACGCCGTAGCCGGCCGGTTGCAGACTAGCCCCGCCAAAGCCGGTCCGGATGGCAGAGATGTGCGTGCGGGGCACGTGGTAGGCGTCTCCGGCGAAGTTCTCGGCGGCGGTCTTCCAATTCGCGTCCACGGTCCATTTGTGAACCCCGCCAATTACCTCCATGCCACCCTCTCGCCGGTCGATGACGGCGTCCAGGCACCAGGCCATATCGCCCAGGTAGTCGAGCAGCGGCGGAGCAGCAGGATCTATGGTGCCGAAGATCAAGCCTTTGTAGCTGTCTACCTGAGCAACCGGCGCGAGGCCCCACTGCGACGTGTCCAGCTCCTCGAACCAGAATTCCTTGTACGAGGGCACCGCCACGAGCTTGCCCAGCGTATCGTAGGTCCAGCCGTGATAGGCGCAGGTGAAGGCCTTGGTGTTGCCTTCATCGACCCGGCACACACGGTTGCCTCGATGCCGGCAGGTGTTCAGGAAGGCACGAACGCGCCCGTCCGTGCCTCGGACCACGAGTACGGGATCCTCGCCCATGTATGTACTGAGGAAATCGCCCGGCTTGGCCAGCTGGCTCTCGTGGCCGAGATATAACCAGCAGCGGGCGAATATGCGCTCCAGCTCGCGCTCATAGATGTCCGGGTCGGCGAAGATCCGGCGGTCGATCAGGCCGCGGTCCAGATCTACCAGGGCTCCCATGTCAACGACGGCCATGTAGCATCTCCTCGTTGCGTCCCGGCCAGTGCCGGTTCAGGCGCCAGCCTTGGCTAACGCGTACTTCTTCGCGAGCTCCGCCCAGCGGCGGCCATTCTCTCGCGAGGCTTCGGCGATATCGGCCGGTACCACGTTATAGGGCGGTCGGATAGGGCCGGCCTTGGAATAGCCAGCCGCATCGATGCGGATCTTCTCCAACTGGATGTTGTACGAGGCGAACAGCTCCGGGTTGCGGATGATCGGCTCGACCGTTTGGGACGCCCATTTCAGGTCCGCATCGATGATTTTCGCCCGCTCCAAGTCCTTGGCCAGGATGGCGTCCATCATCGCGATGGCCGGCTGCGGGCCCATCGACGCTGCCGTAGCCCAACAGGCGGTCGTGGTGTCAGGCGAGAGCTGCGCGAAACGCAACGCGGCGCCTTCGTTGGGCAGGAAGTGGACCCGACCCTTGCTCGCCTCCAAGCATGCGAGCAGCGTATCCGGACGAGAGAATTTGGCCGACATCACCGTGGGCGCCTTGTCCACGACCCGGCCCCAGAACTCTGGCGTGTAGTCGAACCGGAAGGCACGGGAGTTGGCGTACACCATGATGGCCAGCTCCGGAAACGCCTCGGACATGCTGGCGTAGTACTCGACGGCCATGTCCACGGTGCAGGGCTGCCACATGGGCATGCCCAGCAATGTCCCATCGGCGCCGCGCTCGCGGATGAAGCGCATGCGGCGAAACACCTCGTGCGCCCCCAGCGCCGTGGTCCCCACGAAGGTAGGGACGCGGCGGTTGACGGTCGCCAGCAGGCAATCGACGAAAGCTTCGTAGTCCTCGCGGATGACCGTGGCGCACTCGCCTGTAGTGCCCAGCGCTATGAATCCGCTCGCGCCATCGGCGATGAGCTTGTTGGCCAGCCGCTCGGTCTCGTCCAGGTCGACGGTATTGGTGGCATCCAGCCGCTCGGCGCCGTCCTTGGCCGGCGTAGCGATGATGGCGTACATACCACGGAGGTCGGTTGGTTTTAGCATCGCTTTCTCCTCATGGCTCATGAAGGTTGTTGCTGGCGGCACCCACCGGCAGCAACAGAGTAGCACCTATCGGAGCCAGGCACATGGTCACTGCCGGCCAGAGCCGCCTGGTGTATGCTTCGAGCCCATGGAGCGCTCGCACATGCGCAGCTCCCAGACACGTCCGATAGCCGGCCTAGGATGGCTGACGTTGCTCACCACCTTAACGATGGCGGCGTGCGGCGGCCAAGTGACCGTGCAGGGCAGCGCACCAGCTTCGGTGGCTGCGGCTTCGGGCGCCAGTGTCGCTTCGCCAGCTTCTGCCAAGCCAGCGGCCAGCGCAGTCGCGCAACCGTTCTCCAGCCCGGCCGCTGCGGCCCCGGCAGCGTCGCAGGTAAGCCTCAAATTCGTGTTCTCGCCGCCTACCGCCTATTCAGCCGCGATCTTTGCCGCATTCGACGAGGGGTTCTTCAAGAAGTATGGCCTGGACGTGGCGCTCACACCGTCGAATTCGGCGACAGTCGTGCAATCCGTCGTTTCCGGTGAGGTGCCGCTGGCTTTCGGCACGGCCACGAACGGCACGAATGCCATCGCTGAGGGTGCGCCCTTCAAGCTCGTCGCGTCCGACGGCAACTTCTCTGGGATCGTGGTCGTCTCCCGGCCGGAGGTCCAGTCGTGGTCGGACCTGCGCGGCAAGACCATGGCGGTCTCCGATCCGTTCAGCTCAAGCGATGTAGTCACCCGCCTGCTGCTGGCCAAGAACGGCTTGGTCTACAACAAGGACGTGAAGATCCTGGCCATGGGCAGCTTGTCAGCCCAAGCGGCTGCGCTCGAATCGGGGCAGGTGGCGGCCGCCGGCCTCACTCCAGACATCGCCGTCAAGCTGCAGTCGCGCGGCCACAGGCTCCTGGCGAACATGGCCGCGATCCGTATCCCGCTGAGCGACGGCGGCATCTACGCCAACAACAGCTACGCGCGCGCCCACCCCGAAGTCGTGCGGGGGGCTATCCGATCAGTGTGGGAGGGGACACGAACCGTGCTCACCAACTACGATGTCTATACGCGCGTTGTCCGCGCGCACGTCAAGGACCTCGACGACGCCCAGGTGAAAGCCAATTACGATGTCATGAGTGTGCTGTGGGGCGATCCAGCTAACCCACGGATTACGCCAGAAGCCATCGCACCTATCATGGACATACTCAGCGAGCCAAATCCCAAGGTCAAATCGCTCAAATTCGCCGACATCGTCGACGACTCGTATGTCAAGCAGCTCAACCGCGAGGGAGTGTTTGGCGGCAACGGCTGCCAGGGGTGCTGACGTGCCGGCGCGCATCCAAGTCCTGCTCGGCCAGATGGAGGCAGACCTGGCGCAAGGCGTCGTGCCATTGGCCATCTACAACGACCCAGAGATCTATGCGCTAGAGCTGGAACGCATCTTCGGCCGGTGCTGGATATTCCTGGCGCATGAGTCGGAGATCCAGCAGCCAGGCGATTACGTGCTGCGCTACGTCGGCTTCGACCCCTGGATCGTGGTCCGCGATGAGCAGGGCTTGATTCAGGTGCTGTTCGACAGCTGCCGCCACCGCGGCACGCAGCTGTGCCGCGCCGACACGGGCAATGCCTCCCACTTCCGCTGCCCCTACCACGGCTGGACCTACCGAAATGACGGCGCGCTGGTCGGCGTGCCTAACCGGTCACAGGCCTACAAGGCGCTGGACACCGAGCAGTGGTCGTTGCTCCGGCCGCCGCAGGTGGACAGCTACCGCGGACTGATCTTCGCCTGCCTGGATGCCAGCACACCCTCCTTGCCGGAATACCTGGGCGATTTTCGCTGGTACCTGGATATGCACCTGGGCCTGACTCCCGGCGGCATGGAAGTGTTGGGCGAGCCGCACCGCTGGCTGCTGGATGCCGACTGGAAATCTGGCGCCGAGAACTTTTCGGGCGACAGCTACCACACGCAGTCGCTTCACCGATCCATAGCCGAGGTGGGACTCGCGCCGCAAGCCCCACCGCTGCAGTTCAGCGCTCGCACGGAACCACACCAGCACGTAACCGAGTGCGGCGGCCATGCAACTAGTGTCCGACGGGCGCACGATGGTGAGCCTGGCTTTTGGGGCTATCCGCCGGAGGTAGTCCAATTCTTCCGTAAGGACGGGCTGAGCAAGGAGCAGTTCGAGCTGGCGAGCACGACTATCAACACCACTGGCACCATCTTCCCCAACCTGTCGCTCATCCACACCAGCCCAACCGACGATCCACACAAGCCGCCGGCGGCCTATCTCAGCTTCCGGCAGTGGCAGCCGAAAGGCCCAGGACAGATGGAGATTTGGAGCTGGGTGCTGGCGCCGAAAGAAGCCAGCCCGGCCTACAAGGAACGCGCCTACAAAGTGGCGGTGGCCTCGTTCAGCCCATCGGGCAACTTCGAGCAGGACGACACGATTGTGTGGCACGGCATCGCACGGTCGGCGCGCAGCCTTTTTGCCCGCAAGGCGGGCGCCAAGCTCAATTATCAGATGGGCTTGGAGTCCATGAGCGAAGCTCGCATCGTGCCCGACTGGCCGGGGCCGGGTGTGGCCTACGATTCGAACCTGGAAGAAGGCGTACAGCGGACCTTCTTGCGCCACTGGCTGCGGGAGATGAGCCGCGGGTGAAGACATCCGGCGCCCTGAATGAAGACCTCCGGCTGCACCATGAGGCGCTGATGTTTCTTGTTCGCGAAGCCGAGCTGCTGGACAACCGCGATCTGCACGGCTGGCTGGCAATGCTGACACCGGACATCGATTACCGCATTCCCGTGCGCGTGACGCGCGAACGCGCCGCTGCCGCGTCAGAGTTCAGTGGCACCGCCTTCCACATGGTCGAAGATTGGGGCTCGCTCAAGGCCCGCGTCGACCGCTTCGATAGCGAGTTCGCCTGGTCGGAAGACCCGCCCTCCAGGACCCGGCGCTTGGTGGGCAACGTTCGAGTAGAGCCGGGCGAGACCGCGGCTGAGCTGTCGGTCAAGAGCAACCTCCTCGTGTTTAGGGCGCATGGCGAATCGGCGGGCAACCTGCTGGCGGCCGAGCGTTGCGACGCGCTGCGGCGCGTCGGCGGCGAGCTGAGATTGGCCAAGCGGCTGGTGCTGCTCGACCATACGGCCCTGCCGACACACAACCTGGCGATCTTCCTGTAATGGGGCGCTCTGGCCAGGAAGGAGAGGTGCCCTTGCGCATCGGCAACGAGTTCGCACAGGTCGAAGTCCGCAAGGTCTACACACGCAACGGCGAGCGGCTGGAGATCCGATCGCCGCGGCTGGGGCGTGCCATCCAGCTGGACGCGCTCGTACTCGAAAGTCTCACCTGGCAGGATCCGGCGGGGTTTTCCGAATGGCTTCGGGAACCGTTTGGACCTAACCGGCCTATGGAGGGCTGATCGATGGCTGCACTGGACCAGGCTGTGGCGCTCGTTACCGGCGGAGCTTCGGGTCTGGGAGAAGCGATTGTCGGCCGGTTCGTAACAGAAGGGGCGCGGGTAGCAGTCCTGGATCGATCGGCTGCGGGCCTCGAACGCCTCCGGGAAGCCCATGGCCGCTCAGTCATCGCCGTGCAGGGCGACGTCACCAGCTTGGAGGACAACCAGCGCGCGGTTGCCGAAGCGGTGGGCGCCTTCGGCCGGCTGGACGTATTCGTGGGCAACGCTGGCGTCTATGACAACCGTATTTCACTGCGGCAGATGCCCGACGAGAAGCTGAGCCAGGCCTTCGACGAGCTCTTTGGCATCGACGTAAAGGGCTATCTGCTGGGCGCGAAAGCCTGCTTGGCAGAGCTGCAGAAGACGCATGGCCGTATCATCTTCACCGCCTCGATTTCCAGCTTCTACCCGGGCTTTGGCGGCATCCTGTACATTGCTGCCAAGCACGCGGTGGCGGGCCTCACCAAGCAGCTGGCGTTTGAGCTCGCGCCAGATATTCGCGTGAATGCCGTGGCGCCCGGCTACATCGCCACGAGCCTGGGCGGCCTCGACAGCCTGGAGCAGGGAACAAGCAAGTCGACCACCCCACCCGCGGCTGAGAGTTTTCCGCTGCGTTTCGTGCCGCAGCCGGAGGACTACGTCGACCTCTACGTTTTCCTGGCCTCGGCCACACAATCGAGGATCCTCAGCGGCCAGGTGATCCTGGCCGACGAAGGCACTTCCTGGCACGACCGCCAACGGCGCTGAGCAAGCGCCCTGCGGCCCTGAGATCTACCTCCGACCAAGCTGCTTGACGGCGGCTTCGGCGAACTTGGTATCGACAAAGCTCCGAATGTTGGGCATCTGGCCCTTCAGTGTTCCCTGCTGCGCGTAGAACTTGGCCTGATTCTCGAGGTCCTCGACGTTGATCTGCCCATTCAAGTCGACGTACTCCGGACCAGAAACGTCCCACACGTGCGGATCCTTGACTGACAGATACTGGGTGAGTAGCTTGATGGTCTCATCGCGGTTCTTTTTCAGGTGGAACGCGTCGTAATAGTCGCGGGCGCCCCGGAGGAAGGCAACCATGAATCGCGTAGCTGCCTCGGGCTGCTCGGTGGCAAACTGCGGCGAGTATTGCAACACCGACAGCTCGGCGCCGGGGATGACCTCGCCACCGGCCACCAGCACCTTGCCGATGCCCTGCTCTACCGCCTGGGTTACCAGTGGCTCGGTTGCCCCCGCGGCATCCACTTTGCCGTTGGCCAAAGCGCTCAGCGCGTCGGGAATGGACTGGAAATACTCGACGTTGGCCTGGCTCACATTTGCGCCTGCCCTTTCCATGGCCTGGGCGAGCAGCATCTCCGCGATGTTGCCCTGCGTGGTCTGGCCAATCGACCGGCCCTTCAAGTCGGCCGCCGAACGGATGGCTCCTGAGTCCATCAGATCCTTGCGGGCGACGATGGCAATCGTGGTGTCGGTGGAGCTGCCAACGTGGGCCCAATCGGCTACCAGCCGAATGTTGACGTCGCGGTTGAGGGCGTTGAAAAGCGCTGCGCTGGGCGCGCCATTGCCAACCTGCACCTGGTTGGTCGAGAGCGCCGGCACCATCTGCGCCCCGCTGTTGATCTGGACAGTCTGGATTTGCAGTCGCTGCTGCTCGAAGTAGCCTCGCCGGTAGGCCAGCTCGAAGGGCGCCTGATCCGGCCGCGCCTGCACGCCTACCTTAATGGTGGCGATGACGGGCTGTTGCGACGGCCTCGCACCAGCAGAAGCTGCTGCGCTGCTTGGCGCAGCCGGCGCGGACGTGCCGCAGGAAACCAGCAGCGCCGCGGCCAGGGAAATCAGGCAGGCCCGCAGCGGCAATGCCATCCGCGCGAGCCGGTCTACCACGCCTGGCGGGCCAGGCGCTCTTCCGGCGAGTCCTTGGCCGCGTTCCAGCAATACCCCTGGGGATTGACGTGCCCGCATTCCGGGCAAGCCTGGTTGCGAGGGTCATTGTTGTAGGCGGCCACTGCGTCGCGCTCGGCTCGCCAGAAGCCTGAAAAGCCCAGATCGCCCGTATCGTACTGGCGTTCGAACATGAGGGTGAGGCAGTGCTCACAGTACCAGGCGAAGCGGTCCGTCTGAGCCGGGCCGGGATTACCCATGCACAGGACCGAGTAGCCCAGCGCATCGGCCGCCGCACTGGGCAACTTGAGTGACAGCTCGTCCATGTCGTTGATGTGCCAGTAGCCATAGTTGTGCTCGGTGTGGTGCGGCGTTCCGGCAGGCGTGAGATGGAGGCTCAGGGGCGGAAGCTCGCGGCTGGTCAGGCCACCCGGGCCAATGTAATAGGTCCGGCTGACCTGGCCCTTGGCGCTGTCGACCACCGTCTCGGGCCCGATGTGGCGGCGGCGGATGCCGTAAATGTTCTGGCCCTGCGGCCTGAAGGTTGAGAAGCGGCCCACGATCCTATCCTGGAAGAAATCCCAATCTTCCAGGACTCGCTCCAAGGGTTCTTTCAACAGTAATTGGGGATGCATAGCTTTGCCCTCCCGCGCATTCGAGCTAAGGCTACTATAGGCCGATGCCGACTATCAATTCCAGTTTCATGACTCCAGAGACGCTCGGGACGGGCGTCTATCCGATCTCCAGCTTTCAGAAGTATTCACCCGAGGAGGGCAGCGTGGTCCGCGTTTACGGCGAGGATCCGGACGTGAGCGTGGTGGTCTGGAATCTCGAGCCCGGCCAGGACAACAGCACGCACAGGCATCCCGCGAATGCGCACGTGCAGGTCGTACTCGAGGGCACAGGCATGTTTCTGCGCGGAGACCAGGATGCGGTGCCTATCAAGGCCGGCGACTGTATCATCGTGCCGCGAGGGATGGCCCACGGCATCAAGAACACGGGAACGCAGCGCCTGTCTTACATCGCTGCCACCACCCGCACCGGCGGCGGCCGGGTCCGCGAAGAAGTAGGCCCGAGCGATCAGCGGGCGAGCGGTCACGAGTAGGGGTTGACCGTGGCGCTGCGTTCGGGCGAGGCTTACTTGGCAAGCTTGAAAGACGATCGCAGCGTTTGGCTGGCAGGAGAGCGAGTTGATGCTACCAGCCATCCTGCGCTGGCGCCCTGCGCCCGCGCCGTCGCCGAACTCTACGACTTGCAGTGTGACCCGGCGCATGGGGACCTCCTCACCATTGAATCGCCCAGCAGTGGCCAGCGAGTGAGCTTGGCCTACCTCATGCCTCAGTCAGTCGAAGACCTCGCCCGCCACCGCGGGATGATCGAGTTCATAATGCGGCGCACCGGCGCAGCTCTGGGAAGGCCGCCGGACTACATGGCCATCATGCTCATCGGGTTCTATGACGTGCGAGACATCCTCCGGCAGGAGGATCCGGCTTTTGCAGACAACATCGAGCGCTATTTCGAGTACTGCCGCGAGAACGACATCTGCATCACCCATGGCTTCGGCGACACGCCGCGCGATCGCAACTTGCCAATGGACTATTACGAGCGGCTGAAAGTGGTGGAAGAACGACCTGACGGCATCGTCATCCGGGGCGCGCGCAACGTGGCCACGCTGGCGCCCTATGCCGACGAGTACCTTGGCTTAACTGCACCGCGACCTGACCTCACGCCGGAGGAGATCGTGTATTTCGCGGTGCCTATGAACACGCGCGGCCTGCATGTCATCTGCCGCCAGCCGCTAAGCGCCGTGCCACCGGAGGATCACCCGATCAGCGCCTTCTACGACGAAATGGACGCCATGGTGGTCTTCGACGACGTCTTCATCCCTCGCGACCGAGTGTTCTATCTGCGCCGCGTTGACATGAATGACCAGCTGTTTGGGCGCATCCTTGCTCTGGCGTCCTACCACATGCTCATTCGCATCTCCATAAAGGCGGACATCCTGCTGGGTATTGGCGCCGCCATGGCGGACTATCTTGGCATCACCAACCAGCCGCAAGCACAGGACGCGCTGTGCGCCCTGATTGATTACCGTGAGACACTGCGCGGGTTTCTGCTTGCCGCGGAGCAGCGGCCGGTGCGGTCTCTTTCGGGTTACACGCTGCCCAACCCAACGCAGGTCCTCATGGGACGCGTGCACGGCATGCAACACCACGCCGAGGCCATGCAGCGCGCACGCGAATTGTGCGGATCGGGGCTGCTGATGGCCCCCCGGCAGGCTGACCTGGCCAGCCCGGACGTGGGCCCCTATGTTTCGCGCTTCCTCATAGGCAAGGACCAGCGCGCGCCGGACCGTTATCGCATGCTCAAGCTGGCCTGGGACTATTTGGCGGATTCGTTCGCCGCACGCCAACTGCTGTTCGAGCTGCACGCCGGCTCTACGCTGCCGGCCACCAAGCAGCGACTGATCGGCCAGTATGACAGCAGCGAGTCCGTGCAGCTGGCCAAAGAGCTAGCTGGCATCACCGACGGCGCAGTCGGGTCACCTTAGCTCCCGGCCGCGGGGCGCGGGCGGCTTCCCAGGCCGGCGTGCCCCCAAATGCTGGCCTGGCCGTAGTGGCTCACCGTCCATGACGCCTCGTCCACGATGCGACCGCCCCAACCATATTCGAGGTTGAAGCCGGATGGCGTCCGCATGTAGAAGGAAACCATCTCGTCATTAGCATGCCGGCCGAGTGAGGCGACGATCGGCACAGCTCGCTGCTGGCAAAGATCGAATGCCGTACCGACATCGTCGATGCTCCGCACTTCACACATGAAGTGCTGAAGCCCAGGCCGATCCTGCCCGGCCATGAAGGCAATGCTGTGGTGGCGGGCATTACAGCGCAGAAAGACCATGCGCCCCGGGGACACGTCAGTGACCCGAAAGCCGAGCACTTCGGTGTAGAACGCCACGCATGACTGAACGTCAGCCACCCTGATCACCGCATGGCCCGCGCCAAGCGGGCCGGTCACAAAGCCGCTCATAGGCCGCGCCGGGCGGAGCAACGGCTGCCCTTCGTTGAGCGAGCCGAAGAACAGCTCGAGCTGGTTCCCCGCGGGATCCTGGCAGGCCACCAACGCCACCACTCGCCGAGCCCGGCATTCTTCTGGCGTCCCAGGGCGATACTCCACGCCAGCTTGCTCAAGAGCGGCTGCGGCCTGGGTGAGGTGGCGCTCGCTGGCGACTTCCCAGCCAAGGTAGGCCAGTTCGTCCGACTCGCCGGGCACGATGGCGATCCGGTGGTGGCGGTCGTCCATCCGCAAATAGCGGACGCCGGTTTCCGGATCGCAGGCCACGGGCGTGCCAAGGATGTCCTCAGCGAAGGGCTCCCAGTCGGCAGGTCGGATTGCGGCGAACCCGATGTAGCCCAGAGCCACCACGTTAATCGTCACAGCGTCCGCCTACCTGGCCCCGGCCAGCGCCCCAGCGTATTTTTCGTGCAGCGCCCGCCAGCGATGCCCCACCTCAACCGCGCCGGCCAGATCCGATTCCTTGAAGGCGTGGTACGGAGGGCGGATAGGCCCGGCCTTCATGTAGCCGGCGGCGTTCATACGCGTCTTCTCCAGCTGGATGTTCCAGGAGGGGAAGTTCTGGATGCCGCCAGGCGTCGTCCGGATGGTGCCTCCCGCGGCCCCAATCTCTTCGTGGAGCGCATAGGCCCGTTCCCAGTCCTGGTGGCGAATTGCGTCCCGCAGCGCCAGGACCGGGGCAGGGCCCATGGCCGAAGCGGTGGACCAGCAGGCTGTGGCCTGCTCCGGCGAGAGACGGGCGAACATGTACCAGCGGGCGTCGATGGGCAAGAAGTTGATGCGCTGCTCCGAAGCGCTGAGCACGTCCACATACATGCTCAGGTCTGAGTACTTGGCGGCTATCAGGCTTGGGATGTTCGACACTCGCTGCCAGAACGGCGGCGGGTAGTTGAAGCGAAAGGCCATCGAGTTGGCGTAGACCATCAGCGGAAAGTCCGGCACCGCCTCAGCGACATCCTGGTAGAACCCAACAGCCACATCAACCGTGGCCGGCTGCCACATCGGCAGCCCGACCATGCAGCCATCGGCGCCCGCGTCACGGACCAGCTTGACCATGCGGATGGTCTGGCGGGTGCCCAGAGACCCAGCCCCACAGAACAGTGGGATGCGCTGGTCCACAGCTTTCACCGCGCACTCGACGAAAGCGGCGTACTCTTCGGGCAGCAAGGTGGCGCACTCCCCGGTGGTACCGGTGGTGATGAGCCCGTCAACTCCGTCGGCAATGAGCTGGTTGATCGCTCGCGAGGTTTCGACCAGGTCTACGCTGTTCGATTCCGACCAGCGATCCCCGGTGTCAATGGCTGGCGTGGGAATGATGGCGTACACACCCTTGATGTCTGTGGCGGTCATCATGGCCTATCTCTCCTTATCGAATGGATCACTCAGGAAATGCAACCAGCGCCTGAGGAAGGACCGCTGGTTGTGCTCAGAGTACGGTACGCCATAAGCTTCACCCGGACCAGGCCAGTCGCGGTCGGGCTCTAACTCCGGCAACCCCATGGCGTAATTCAGCAGCGTCTGCCCGCCGACTGAGCCATTGCTGGCCGCGGTGATGCCGCACCAGATATCGACGTCGTCCTGCTCCACCGTGCCGGCCGGACCAGAGTTCATGCGGTAGGCCTCGTACGAAGCGTCCTGAAACGCCTTTGGAGCTGCGCTCTCGACCAAGAACCAGCTCCAGATTCCCATCGCGTCCGGGCTTACAGGCTGCCACACTCGCAGCGTCACCCGAGCCATTGCTGGTTCGCCCGATCGCTTCGGCGGCGCGGCCGTATTCAGCAGCGACAAGTTGGGGAATACTGTCGCATGGAGAGTAGTCAAGCCTTCCAGCAAATCGGCTTGCGCGGCGCTCAGGCTCGCGCGGACCTCTGGCCACAGCTGCTCCGGCAAGCCCATGTAGCGAGCCACGGCTGCCGGCGGCGGCTCGAAGGCGGCCATCTGCAGGCCGTGGCCGTTGCCGGCATCGATGTGATAGTGCGTTCGGGTCCCATCGTGGTGGGCGCCACCTTCACGGACACTAGCCAGGCGCGGCAGCACGGAGCGGTGCGCACTAGCGATGTGGTAGCCGTCTCCCACGAAGTTCTCGGCCGGGATCTTCCAGTTGGCGTCCACTACCCAGCGCTGCGGCGGGCCAACCACCTTCATCCCCTCCACCGTCCGCTTGAACACCAGGTCCAGGTACCAGCGCATGTCGCCGAGGTACTCGGCCAGCGGCGGCGCCTCGGCCCACCAATTGCCAAAGATGAGCCCGGCATAGCTGTCCACCCGCGCCTGGCGCAGCCCATACTCGGCCTTGTCCAGCCCCTCCCCGTAGGCCTCCCGTTCGGCCACCACGCCCAGCAGCTGGCCGCTGTTGGCGTACGTCCAGCCGTGGTAGGGACAGGTGAAATGAGCGGCCTGGCCACGGTCCACCCGGCACACCCGCATGCCCCGATGGCGGCAGGTGTTCAGCAGGCAGCGCACCACGCCGTCCGCCCCCCGCACCACGATCACGCCATCGCTGCCCAGCCGCCGGGTGACGTAGTCCCCCGGCTGGGCGATCTCCGACTCGTGGGCCAGGTAGCACCACGTCCGGGTGAACAGCCGCTCCAGCTCCAGCCGGTGCACCTCCGGATCGGTGAAGATCCTGGCCGGCATCAGTCCGTGATCAAGATGTTGAGCAAGGCCATCCAGCACCCCACTCACGGCAAGTCCCAGCGGCCCTTCCCGCGCAGCAGGCGCTCAGCGTTTCCACCGCGCACCAACGACAGCTCATCCTCAGGCCAATCGAGCCGGTCGAGGAGCTCCAAGCATTCGCCCATATGACCGCGAGACCAGTACGGGAAGTCTGAGCCAAGCAGGATGTGGTCGGCGCCGACCACGCTGCGCGCCAGGTCCAATGCCGGCGGCCAGTTGCACACACAGTCGTAGTAAAGGCGTCTGAAGTAGTAGCTGGGGCGCTGCAGCGCGATCCGCTGCGTCGGCGGTGTATGGTCGTAGCTATGATCGATCCGACCCAGGAGGTACAGTCCGGTGCCACTGAGGTGGGGAGCGACAACCGTCAGCTCTGGAATACGGTCGAACACGCCGCCGAGCACCAGCTCCATCACTGCCAGCGTGTCCTCGGCGGGCCAGCCGATGATCGTCTCCATGCCCAGATTGGCATAGCGGCCAAGGCAGTGCATGTGGCTGGGATGGATAAACAGCAGGCCACGCGCCGCGACGAGCTCGCGATAGAGCACATCTAGGCCCGGATCGTTGAACGGCAGGCCGAACGACGTGTTGAGGATGGCACCCACAAAGCCGGGCAGCTGCGCTGCGCGGCGCAACTCCCCGACACTCGCCTCCACGTCCGGCAGGGGCAGCGACGCGAAGAAACGATAGCGATCCGGCAGCCGGTCACACGTTGTGGAAAACTCGTGGTTGATGACCGCCGCCAGCGCCGCCCTGTGCAGCGTACTTTCTGATAGCGAGGCAAGCGGGGTGGGCAGCGACAGCAGCTCCATGTCGATGCCCGCTTCGTCCAGGAGCTGCAGCCGCTCGTCCAACGCGCCAGTCATCTGCGGATCGTCGGCGAATCCTGGCCGTCCCAAAAGGCGCCGTGCCTCGGCCGCGGCTTCGGATGAGCCCTCGGCTGTACGCCGCACCTCAGACAGGAACCCCCGCGGCGCCGTGTGGCAGTGAACGTCGATGACTGGCATGGCGCTACAGAAAGATACTCAGGTTGCGCATTCCCAGCACCGACTGCGTCAGGAACACGTCCCGGCAGGCCAGTCTCCAGGAGCCATCTACGTGCCTGAGGACATCGTGGCGTTCGCCCGCCAGGATATCGGCGTCCGGGCTGTCGCCCCGGCTGCGGTAGAGGAGGAAGTTGCTCTTGACCCGCAGCTCATTCGGGTTGTCGGACTCAACTCGGACGTTGGAGATGAGACGGCGGGTCCGGGAAGGCGGCTCTTCCGCCCAGGCAAACCCCGTCTCCAGGCGCTTCACCCGCTCCGTCAGCGAATCGAGGGTTTCGAAAAAGTAGTGCCCATCGGCGGCGTATGGCGTCTTGGTCTTGTCGGCCTCGGTAACGACCACCGGTACGCGATAGGTCAGGTCTTGGGTCATGAGGCCGAGCCAATTGCGAAAGCGGCCAGTGTCCAGCAGATCGGCTTCCTCGTAGAGGAACTCCACAGCCTCGGCATACAGTGGCTCGGTGCTTTTCAGCTTGCCCATGCTTGTCAGCCCTCCAGCAGTTCCAGCCAGCGGCCCAAGAAGGCGCGCTGGTTCAGCTCGCAGTAACCCAGCGAGTAGGCTTGGCCCGGGCCTGGCCAGTTTGGGTCCGGCGTGGCGTCCAAGCCCTGGAGATAGGCCAGCCGGGACTCCCGGCCCACGACACCCATGTTGGCCGCGGTGATGCCCGCCCAGATTTCGGTATCGTCCTGCTCGAATGTGCCAGCGCTCCCGAAGACCAACACGTAAGTTTCGTATGACGCCTGCTGGTACCAGTCCGGCGACGTCTTCTCCACCAGGAACCAGGACCACAGCTCCAGCTTGTCGGGCGCCAGCGGCTGCCACACTCGCAGGGTCGCCCAGCCCACGGCAGGCTCCCCGGACGGCCGAGGAGGAGCCACCGTGTTGAGCACTGACAGATTGGGGAATACCGTCCCGTGAATCGTGGTGGCATGCTCCAGCACGCCGGCCTGCTCAAGCGTCAGATTGTCTCGCACCTGCGGCCATAATTCCTCCGGCAAGCCCATGTAGCGAGCCACGACTGCCGGCGGCTCGAAGCCGGCGATTTGCAGGCCGTGGCCATTGCCGGCATCGATGTGGTAATGGGTCCAATGTGGGCTGGCCTCCGTGCTGGCATCTCGGGCCGAAGCCAGCCGAGCTGCGAAGGCGAAGCGATGGGTGGTGGACAGGTGGTAGCCGTCGCCCACGAAGTTCTCGGCCGGGATCTTCCAGTTGGCGTCCACTACCCAGCGCTGCGGCGGGCCAACCACCTTCATCCCCTCCACCGTCCGCTTGAACACCAGGTCCAGGTACCAGCGCATGTCGCCGAGGTACTCG
>DATGVV010000272.1:0-21760 GCA_035299885.1 Chloroflexota bacterium
ACAGCACCCGCTTGTAGACGTCCTTGCTCGTCACCAGGCCGCGCAGCTGGCCATCGCCATCGACCAGCGGCAGCTTCTCGATCTTGTGCTTGGCGAAGATGTCCTTGGCCTGCTCCACGCTGGTGCCTACCGGCGCGGTGATCAGTCGCTCGCGCGGCGTCATCACGTCATTGATACGCAGGTGCATATCTTCGCGGAACAGCAGATCCCGCGAGGTCAGGATGCCCTGCAGCACGCCGTCAGCGTCGGTCACTAGGATGCCGGTGATACCCTGTTCATCCATCAGCTTCAGGGCGTCGCCCACCGTGTTGTGGGGCTGCAGCGCATAGGGGTTCTCGATATAGCTGCTTTCGGAGCGCTTGACTTTGCGCACCTGCTGCGCTTCGGTCTCAAGCGACATGAAACGATGGATCACGCCAATGCCACCCAGGCGTGCCATGGCAATGGCCATGTCGGCCTCGGTGACGGTGTCCATGTTGGCCGAAACGATGGGCGTGGCGACCTCGATCCGGCGCGAGAAGCGCGAGCACGTGTCGACGTTGCGCCGTGAGGAGATACGCGATCGCCGCGGGACGAGCAGGACGTCGTCGTACGTCAGCGCCAGCGGCGGATCAACCATGTCCATGGGCGCAACGAAGTGTAGCGATCCTGCGCCGGCTGCTTGGAAGGGCTCCTATGCCATACTCTCCGCCGTGCTGACGGTCTACGACGGCGTGCTGGCGGATGAGGGCAGCCAGCTGTTTCTGGCCTGCCGCGCAGAGCCGGAAAACGAGGCGCCGCGGGCGCGCCTGTTCCACATCCTCGCGCGCGAAGCTGAGCTGTCACCTGAGAAGCTGGTTGGGAATGCTTGGCAGAACCACCTGCTGGACCGCCTCGTGCACGACGAGAACGCCTTCAGCCTCAAGGCGCAGCGCGGCGGGACCGAGGCCATGGGACCCGCCTTGCTAGCGGCCGTGAAAGGCGACTTGGCCGAGCTGCAGCGCATGTTCGACGAGGACCTGGGGCTGGGAGAGCTCGTACCGGCCGGGGATCGCGAGCCCCAGCCGATCAAGCGCGATCTGGCTGAAGCCCACGACTGGCGAACGATGCTGGAGCCGCTGGCCGAGCACTATCGCCAGCACGGCACAGGCATCCTGGCGGAGCATCGCGCGTTTCGCTGGAACGCGCTCCAGGGCGAGCTGCAGCCCGTGCTCAGCCCGGACCCTGTCCGCCTCGAGGAGCTGTACACCTACGACACTGAGCGCGAGCTGCTGCTGGCGAACACCGAGCACTTCCTGGCCGGCTACCCGGCCAACAACGTGCTGCTGTATGGCGAACGCGGCACCGGCAAGTCATCGACGGTGAAGGCGCTGCTGCAGCGCTATCCCAGCCTAAAGATGATCGAGATCGCTCCCGCCGAGTTGGTCGATCTGCCGCGCTTGCTGCCCCACCTGGCGGCGAACCCGGCCCGGTTCATCCTATTCGTGGACGACCTGTCGTTCGACGAGATGGAGCTGCAGTACAAGCACCTCAAGGCGGTGCTCGAAGGTGGCCTCGAAAGCCGCCCCGACAACGTCGTCATCTATGCCACCAGCAACCGCCGCCACCTGGTGAAGGAGCGTTTCTCGGACCTGACCAAGCCGATCATTAACGACGAGATCCACCACCAGGACACGGTCGAAGAGAAGCTCTCACTGAGCGACCGCTTCGGCATCACCCTGACGTTCGTCACGCCCGACCAGGAGCGCTACCTGACCATTGTCCGGGAGATCGCCAGAACCCGCGGCTTGACCCTCGATGCGCAGGACCTGCGCATGCGAGCCATCCGCTGGGCCATGTACCACAACGGCTTCTCGGGCCGCACTGCACGCCAGTTCGTGGACTTCCTGCAGGGCGAGCTAGCGCTGACGTCATCCTGAGCGAAGCCATGACGTGGCTATTTCCGACGCAGCTCCTCTACGAGGTTGTTGACCTGAACGCTCAGGCCGTGGACCTGGGCGGCTAGGCGCTCCAGCTCGTCGCGGCTGGCGACGTTGGCGCGCTTCATGGCAGTTGCCAGCCGCTCCTCAACGACACCGTTGACGTCGCCGCGGGCCTGGCGGCGGCGCTCGATGACGCTCTCGACGCTGCGCAGCACCTCCTGCTCGGTCATGTGGCCGATCTCCATCCAGGTGTTGATCACGCGCTCCACCTCCTGCTCGGCCAGCTGCACGATGCCGGTGCCGGTGATGGTCCGGCGGAACTGCTCGAGCGTGGCGGTGCCCGCACGCACCAAGCCGGTCAGGATCGTCTTGCTGAACGGGCCCGCTGACAGGCGCTCGCGCTCCACCAGGATCTCGCTGAGGATGACGGTGGTGATGTCCTCGCCGTCGTCGTTCTCGACCACCTTGACGTCCTCGCCAGCGGCCACCAGCCGGGCGATGCCATCCAGCGTGATCTGCCGCCGGTCCGAGGCGTCGTACAGCTTGCGGTTGGAGTAGCGCTTGATGACGTGCATCGGCCGGTCGCTCCTGGCGACAAGCATAAGCGGGTGGTTTACTTACAGGCACCATGCTGGACACGCTGAAGGGCCAGACCGCTGCTTCAGGCAACGGGCAGAGCCCTCTCCCTAGCCCTCTCCCAGAGGGAGAGGGAACAGCGAGGCCATGGGCGCGATTGGGACGGGTGGACCAGCTGAACGATCTGCACAACCTGATCGCCGTCTTGGAAGAGAACGGTGACCTGCACCGCGTCGGCCGCGAGATCGACCCGCACCTGGAGCTGGCCGGCTACGCCGCGAAGCTCGAGGGCGGACCGGTGGTGCTGTTCGAGAAGCTGAAGGGCTCGCCCTACCAAGCGGTCATCGGCCTCCTCTGGAACCGCCAGGTGCTCGGCCGCGCGTTCGGGCTGCCGGCCAAAGAGCTGCCGTTCTACATCGCCGATTGCATCGCCAGCTGGCGGCGAAATCCCATCGAGCCGGTGGTGGTCGATCGCGGGCCAGCCAACAATGTCGTCGAAAAGCAAGTCGACCTCTACAAGCTGCCCATCCCCAAGCACGCGCTCAAGGATGGCGGCGCTTACCTCGACTGCTCGGCAGTTATCGCCAAGGACCCGCTGACCGGCGCCCGCAACGTGTCCATTCAGCGCTGCATGGTCACCGGCAAGGACCGCATGACGATGCTGATGGACGCCGGCCGGCACCTGCGGGCCTTTTGGGAGCGGGCCCGCTGGCAAGGGCAGTCGCTGCCGATCACCATCTCCAACGGCGCTGGCCTGGCGGTCTATATCGCGTGCTGTGTGCCTGCCAAGGACGCGCCGATGTTCGCCGACGAGTGTGGTGTGGCCAGCGAGCTGTTGGGCGAGCCGCTGCGGCTCATCCGGGGGCAGACCAGCGAGGTCGAGGCCGTCGCCGACGCTCAGTTCGTCGTTGAGGGCGAGCTGCTGCCGGACACCTTCGAGCCGGAGGGCCCGTTCGCGGAGGTCACTGGCATGTACGCGCAGCGCGACAACCGCTGGGTGGTCAAGGTCAACAAGATCACCCACCGCCGCAAGCCCATCTTCCACACGCTGCTGTCCGGCAAAGAGGTCTACAACTCCGTGGGCCTGCTGGGCGAGGCGGCCGTGTTTCGCGCCATCTGCAAGGACGTGCCGTCGGTCACGGGCGTGTACTTCACGCACGGTGGCGGCGGCTTCTACAACGCCGTAGTGACGCTCAATAAGCGCGGCGACGGCGAGCCGAAGCGTGCCATCGAGGCCACCATGAACGCCTTCCCGCCGCTCAAGATGGTCACGGCCGTGGACGACGACGTGGACATCTACGATGCCTCGGACGTGGAGTGGGCCATGGCCCAGCGCTGGCGGCCGGACAGCGGCACGTTCATGTACCCGAACCAAAAAGGCCACGAGCTGAACGCCAGCTTTCCGGATGGCGTGGGCACCAAGGTCGGATTCGACGCCACGTGCCCCTATCCGAAGAGCGAACGCTACGAGCGGATCGGTTTTCTCGACGGGGAGGTCGAGGTCGAGTAGTACTCGACCAGCGATTGCTTCAGGCCCTCGGCCGTGTACTCCTTGGCGATGACGTCGACCTTCAAGCCGTGCTCGTGGGCGGTTTGGGCGGTGATGGGCCCGATGCAGGCCACCTTCACTCCGTCAGGCAAGCCCCCGGCCAGTTGCATGAAATTGGTGACGGTCGATGAGCTGGTAAAGGTGACCACGTCGACGTCCTTCAGGGCGGTTTTGAGCCGCTCGGCCGCGCCGGCCGGTGGTTCGGCGCGGTAGACCTCGATCACGTCCACCTCGGCGCCGCGGGCGCGCAGCTCGGCCGGCAGCACGTCGCGGGCGACCCGCGCCCGGGGCAAGAGCACGCGCTTGGGCTCGTGCGGCGCCAGCGCCTGGGCCACGGCCTCGGCGACGTACTCGTCGGGCAACAGGTCTGCGCGCAAGCCGTAGCCTTCGAGCGCCTTGGCGGTTTCCGGGCCGATGGCGCATAACCGGGCACTGCCGAAGGCGCGAGCGTCGCCGCCTTCATCGAGCACGCGATCGCAGAAGCGCCGGACTCCGTTGGCGGAGGTGAACACGATCCAGTCGTAGGCGGCCAGCTGCCTGATGGCATCATCAACCGGACGCCAATCCCGCGGCGGCAGCAGCTCGATCAGCGGCACCTCGTAGACGATCGCTCCGGCGTCTCGCAGGCTGGCGGCGAACTCCGCCGCCTGATCGCGCGGGCGCGTCACCAGCACGCACAGGCGGAACAGCGGCAGGCGCTCGAACCAGCTCAGCTCGGGCCGGAGGCGCGCCACATCGCCAACCACCACTACGGCCGGCGCCTCGAGGCCAGCCTCGCGGACGCGGCGCGGCAGATCCGCGAGGCAGGCGGTTACCACCTGCTGGTCGGGACGGGTGCCCCAACGGATAGCCGCGGCCGGCGTGTCACCATCCCGACCGTGCTCGATGAGCCGCGCCACGACCTCCGCCAGGTTGGTCATCGACATTAGGAAAACAAGCGTGTCGGCGCGGGCAAAGGCGTGCCAGTCGATGGCATCCTGGCCTTTGCCAGGCTTCAGCCGGCCCGGCAGGATCGTCACCGAGCTGGAATGGTCGCGGTGTGTGAGCGGGATGCCGGCGTAGGCCGGCGCCGCCAGAGCCGAGGTCACGCCGGGCACGACTTGAAAGGGAATGCCGGCCGCGTACAGCGCCTGACCCTCCTCCCCGCCACGTCCGAACAGGTACGGATCGCCGCCCTTGAGGCGCACCACCTTCTTGCCCTCGCGAGCGCAAGCGATGAGCAGCTCGTTGATGCGCTCCTGCTCGGCTCGGTTGCCGTGCAGGTCGCGCGCCGGAATGAGCTCTGCCTTGGGGGCAAAGGCCAGCAGCTGCTCGTCGACGAGGTAGTCATAGACGACCACGTCGGCCAATTCCAGTAGCCGCTTGCCCTTCAGGGTCAGCAGACCCGGATCACCCGGCCCGCCGCCCACCAGGTAGACCTCGCCTAGGGGCATGGTGCTTGCAGCAGCTCAGCGGCTCCCTGATCGAGTGCCTCTTTGGCCAGCCTGCGCCCAAGCTCCAACGGATCGGTGCCCGTGCCCTGCACGCGGATGATGAGCCGGCCATCGGGAGAAGCGACCATGCCGCGCAGGCCTACACCCTCTCCCGCCACTGCGGGTGAGGGCTGGGGTGAGGGAACCTCGGCATACGCCCCTACCGGCACTCGGCACCCGGCGTCCAGCTCGGCCGCGAAGACCCTCTCGGCTTCGACCGCGAGCCGTGTACGCGTGTGATCGAGCGCGCGAACCAGCTCGCCACGACCTGCGAGCGTCTCGATGCAGATGGCCGCTTGCCCGGGAGCAGGCAGGCAGACCTCCGGCTCCAGGTAAGCCTCCGCCGGGATGGACACACCCAGCCGGTTCAGGCCCGCGGCAGCGAGCACGATCGCGTCGTACTCCCCGTCGCGCAGCTTGTGCAGCCGCGTATCGACGTTACCCCGAATGGGAACGAGCTCGACGTCGGGCCGCGCAGCTCGCAGCTGGGCCTCGCGGCGCAGGCTGCTGGTCCCTACCCTCGCGTGCTCAGCAAGAGCCTGCAGGCCTCCGCCAGCGGGCGTGAGCAGCACGTCTCGCGGATCGTCGCGCTCCAGCACGGCCGCGATCGCGAAGCGATCGTCCAACCGCGAAGGGAGGTCCTTGAGACTGTGGACCGCCAGGTCGACGGCCCCAGCGAGCAGCGCCTCCTCGATCTCCTTTGTGAACAGCGACTTGTCGCCGATGGCCTGCAGTGGCACGTCCATACGCTTGTCGCCGGTGGTCCGAATGGTCACCGTCTCGAAGCGATCGCTGGGATAGGTCGCCCGAAGCCGCTCGATGACATGCTCGGCCTGCCACAGCGCGAGCTTCGAGCCACGCGTGCCCACGCGGTACGTCCGCACCAACGGAGTATAGGAATCAGGCTGAGGCCGAGCCTACAATTGACGGCGAATACCCCCGCCTCGGTAAACTCGGCGGGGACCCCGGACAAATCGGGGCTGTAGCTCAGCTGGGAGAGCATCGCCTTTGCACGGCGGGGGTCAGGGGTTCGAATCCCCTCAGCTCCACTTGCCTAAGCCGCTGGAGGGCATCACCGTCCTGGACCTGACGCGCGTCCTGGCGGGCCCCTACTGCACGATGATGCTGGGCGACTTCGGCGCAGACGTAATCAAGATCGAGCAGCCGGGCCGTGGCGACGATGCCCGCGAGTGGAAGCCGCCTGAAGTGGGCGGCGAGAGCGCCTACTACCTGAGCGCCAACAGGAACAAGCGCAGCATCACCCTCAACTTGCGCCAGCCCGCCGGGCAGGACCTCTTGCGCCGGCTGGCCCAAAAATCGGACGTGGTGATCGAGAACTTCAAGCGCGGCGGGATGGCCTCTATGGGCCTGGACTACGAGGCCTTGCGGGACCTCAATCCCAATCTCGTCTACTGCTCGATCACCGGCTACGGCGAGGGCAGCCCCTACGAGGACCGGCCGGGCTATGACTTCGTGATCCAGGCTGCGAGCGGGATTATGAGCATCACCGGCGAACCCGACGGAGAGCCTCAGAAGGTCGGTGTGGCCATCGTGGACGTGACCACGGGGCTGTTCGCCTGCTCGGCGATCCTGGCGGCGCTGCGCGAGCGCGACGGTTCCGGGCAGGGGCAGCGGATCGAGGTGTCGCTGCTGGACAGCGCGCTGGCCTGGCTGGTGAATGTCGCCAGCAGCTACCTGGTGACCGGCGAGGAGCCATTGCGGTACGGGAACGCGCACGCCACGGTCGTCCCTTACCAGGCCTTCAGGGCAGCCGACCGCTATTTCGTATTGGCCGTTGGCAACGATCTGCAGTTCCGAACGCTCGCTCGCCTGATCGGCGCGCCCGATCTAGCAGAGGACGAGCGCTTCGCCACCAATCCCGACCGCGTCCGCAACCGCGTCCCCCTGATCGAGCGCCTTGAAGCTATCTTCGCCTCGCGGTCAGCAGACCACTGGCTCGGCCTGCTGGCCGGCGCCGGCATCCCCGCCGGCCCGATCAACACCGTGCCCCAGATCCTGTCGGACCCACATGTCGCGGCGCGGGAGATGGTGGTGTCGGTGCCGCACCCTACCGCTAGCGAGATCAGGCTGGTGGGCGCGCCCTACAAGCTATCGCGCACCTCGGTCACGATCGACCGCCATCCGCCTCTCCTAGGCGAGCACACCGAGGAGGTGCTGCGCGAGAAGCTGGGGCTTTCGCCCGGCGATATCGAGCGGCTGAGGACCGAAGGAGCGATCTAGCCGTCGTTCGCCAGGCGGATGCCTGTGAACTGCCAGCGGGCTTCGGGCGGGAAGAAATTGCGATAGGTGGCGCGAATGTGTGAGCGGGGGCTGGCGCAGGAGCCACCGCGCAGGACGTACTGGTTGCACATGAATTTGCCGTTGTACTCGCCGATGGCGCCTTCCGCGGAGCGGTAGCCGGGGTAGGCCGAGTAAGAGCTGTGGGTCCATTCCCAGACGTCGCCGAACATTTGCAGCAGGCCCTCGCCGGAAGCGGGACAGGGATGGAGGCAGCCGCTTTCCACGAAGTTGCCATCGAGGGCCGCGCCCAGGGAAGCAAGCTCCCACTCCGCCTCACTGGGCAGGCGGGCGCCCGACCAGCGGGCATAAGCATCGGCCTCGAAGTAGCTCACGTGGCAAACCGGTTCGGCCTCCTGCACCTCACGCAGGCCTGAGAGCGTCATGTTCCACCACTTGCTGCCGTGCTTCTGCCAGTACAACGGCGCCTGCCAGCGCTCTTCCAGCACCGTGCCCCAGCCCATCGACAGCCATAGCTCCGGCCGGCGATAGCCGCCGTCCTCGATGAACTGCTGGAACTCGCCATTGGTCACAAGCCGCGAGGCGACCTGAAACGGCCGCAGCAGCTGCTCGTGGCGAGGAAGCTCGTTGTCGAAAGCGAAGCCCTGTCCGTCGTGGCCGATGGCAGCAATGCCGCCGTCGTACTCGAGCCACCCGAGCGCCGGGACGCTTGCCGGGCGCGCGACGTCCCGGGCAACGTACACCGGGTTCAACGGGTTGGCCGCGAACACGTGCTTAATGTCGGTCAGCAGCAGCTCCTGATGCTGCTGTTCGTGATTGATGCCCAGGGTAACGAGATGGCTGACGTCGAGCGTAGGGTCTCCCAACAGCCGCTCCATCCAGCGGTCAACGTACTCGCGGTACTGCCTGATTTCTTCGACAGTGGGGCGCGATAGCAGCCCACGCGCCGCTCTGGGTTGACGATCGCCAACCGCCTCGTAGTAGGAGTTGAAGATGTAGGCGTAGCGTGTGTCGATCGGGGCGAAAGCGGGCAGATTGGGAGCCAGCAGGAAGGTCTCGAAGAACCAGCTGCTGTGGCCCAGGTGCCATTTGGTGGGGCTCACATCGGGCATGGTCTGGACCACATAGTCCTCGGTGGCAAGCGGTTCCGAGAGCTCTTCCGTGAAGTCGCGGACCTGCTGGTAGTTCCCCAGCAAGGTCGGGGGTGGGTCAAGGGTAAGCATGGGCAGCTCCTATGGCGCGGCTAGGGCAAGGGCAAACCGTTCCTGTTCGTCGGTGTACCAGGCCTCGAGCTGAAGGCCGGCGTCGGTAAAAAAGTCCTGCACGCGCTGGTGCGTGAACTTGGCGCTGATCTCGGTGCGCATCAGCTCATGCTCGGCGAAATCTACGATCAGATCGGCACCGAGGATGTTCACCGTCTGCCGTTCGAGCGAACGCAGGTGCATCTCGATCCAGTGCTGCTCCTCATCGTAGCGAGCCACGTGCGCGAAGGCCTCCAGGTCGAAATCGGCGTCCAGCTCGCGGTTGATGACGGCCAGGACGTTGAGATTGAAGGCGGCGGTGACGCCCTGCGCGTCATCGTAGGCGGCGACCAGCTCGCCCCGGTCCTTTACCAGGTCGATGCCCAGCAGGAAAGCGTCGCCCGGCTGCAGCAGGCCGCGCACGCCCCGTAGGAAGGCCTCCCGCTCCGGCGGGAAGAAATTGCCGATGGTGCTGCCCAGGAACACGACCAGCTGCCGGCCAAAGCGAGGAACACGGTCCAGGTGCTCGGTGAAATCGCCGATGACAGCGTGGATGGTTAAGCCGGGGAACTCCTGCAGCAGCTCGCGCGCGGTGCGCTGGACGACACCGTCGCTGACGTCGAACGGCACGAACGTCCGGAGCGTGCCCTCGCGGCGGCCCGCGCCCAGCAGCAGCCGGGTTTTGGTCGACGCGCCGGCGCCCAGCTCGACCAGCGCTTCGGGGCAGGTCCGCTGGATGATCTCGCTTGCACAGCGCTGCAAGACGGCCGCTTCGGTGCGGGTTTGGTAGTACTCCGGAAGCTCGGTGATCAGCTCGAACAACTCCGAGCCGCGGTCGTCGTAGAACCAGCGCGGTGGCAGCTCCTTGGGGCTGCGCCTCAAACCAGATCGGACGTCGTCGATTAACGCCTGGCGCTTGTTGAGACCGAGATGGTGGAACTCAACCGTGAGCGGCGGGCTCACCAGCCCTCAGGCTTAGGCATGACCTCGCCGCAGCGCTTGCAGGTGCGCGCGTCCTCGCTCGTGTAGAAGTTGCGATAGGCCTGTGAGACGGGATCGAGGCGGTAATCCTCGACGACGAACTGCTCCTCGTGGAGCAGGTTGTCGCACTTGGGGCAGAACCATTGAAAGCGATCCACCTCGCCAGGCCGCCGCATGCGCTCGACCACGAGCAGAAACGCACTGGACGGAAAGCGTGGCGAATGCGGCACGCCAGGCGGCGTGTAGATCGCAGACCCTTCTTTGAGAACGATCACTTCCTCCTCGCCCTCGGGCGTGCGGATGTAGAGGTCCATGGCGCCGCTGATCTGGTACATCAGCTCGGAGCTGGGGTTGATGTGGAACTCGCTGCGATAGTCGCGGCCCTTGGCCACGAAGGCCAGCGATTCCTCTTCCTGCCACAGGACTTTCACCTGCTTACCGGTCTCGACGAGCTCGCGGGCGATCTCCTCGAAGTTGGCGAGGGGCAGATTGAGCGTCTGGATCATGATTCCTCCTGCATGCCCATGTCATTCTGAGCCACGGGCCAAGAACCTTCTCGTTTGCCGCTGCGGCGGCAGCTCCTTCGCTTCGCTCAGGATGACAAAAAGCTGCTCCTTAGTCTCGGCCGAACAGAAGCCGGCCTCGACGGCGTTGCCGGTGAGCTGGCGCAGCTCGGCCGGACTGAAGCCAAACTCTCCTGCCGCCAGCTCGTACTCGCGAGCCACCGTCGTCTGAAACATAGCGGGATCGTCCGAGTTGAGCGTAACCCGCACGCCGGCATCATACAGCCGCCGCAGCGGGTGGTGCGCGTAATCAGGCACCACCCCCGTTTTGACGTTGCTGGTGGGGCACACCTCCAGCGTGACGCCTTGGTCCCGCAGGACCTCCACCAGCCGTGGGTCCTCGATGGCGCGGATGCCGTGCCCGATGCGCTTCACACCCAGCTGCTCGATGGCCGCCCACACACTCTCTGGCCCGGCCGCCTCGCCGGCATGCGCCGTGAGCTGCAGCCCGCCCTCGCGGGCCACACGGTAGACGTCCACGAAGGCGGCCGCCGGGAAGCCTGCTTCGTCACCGCCGATGTCGATAGCGTCCAGGCCTCGGCCGGCCCATTTCACTGCCAGCTTGGTGGTCTCCAGGCAGAAGTCCCACTGGCGGGTCAGCCCGCAGATGAGGGCCAGCCGCGGCCCGGTCTCGGCGGCCCCCTGGCGCAGCCCCTCGAGCACGGCCGCCGTCACGTCGTCGAAGCTCAGCCCGCGCCGCATGGCATGCATGGGCGCATAGCGAACCTCCGCGTAAACGACGTTTTGCACGGCCAGGTCCTCCACTAGCTCGCGACTGATGCGCTCGAAATCGCGCGGCTTGGCGAGGCAGTGGTTCACGGCCTGGAACGTGGCCAGGAAGCTGACGAAATCGTCGAAATTCAGCGCCCGCTGCAGCTCCTCGACGTTCGCATAGGGGAAGTCGAGGCCGTTCTCACGGGCTAAATCGACGACTGTCGGCGGCCGAATGGCGCCTTCCAAATGGAGGTGGATGTCGGCCTTGGGGAGGGCCGCCACAGCCTCTGTGGAGCCGGAGTACACTAGGGCACCATGGTGAGCAGGCGCATCGTCACATCGTACAAAGCCCGCTACGGCCTGAACCCAGCCATCAAGGCCGGCATCAGCGTGATCGCCGACGGCATCGACGTCCACGCCCATGCGCGGGGGCAGGACGAAGAGGAGCCGCTGCACGCCGCGCAGGAAGCCACGCGCGCCGGCATGCAGGCGCTGGTGTACAAGAGCATCAGCCCCGGCCAGCCCTGGGAAGTAGCCAAGCAGCTGCAGGAAGACGTGAACCGCTGGGCCGATCAGGAACGGCTTCGGCCGGTGAAGTGCCTCAGCGCGCTGGTCATCGGTATTCCTATAGGGCCGATCGACTTCGGCCGTGTGAAAGCGGCGGTGGCGGGCGGCGTGTCGGCCATCTGGATGCCGCCTGTGACCTCGGCCTGGAGCATCCATCGCATCGGCGGCCGCGGCATGTGGTTCAACGACGGCCGGCCCGATGAGCCGGTGGGGCCCATTCCCTGGGAGGAGGCGCTCGAGGTCGGCCTCTATGTGCTGGACGAGCATGGGCGCCTGCTGCCAGAGATTCGGAATACCGTGCGGCTGGCGCACGACCATGGCGTGGCCATCTCGTTCGGCCACCTCTCGCCACAGGAGATGGAGGCACTGGGGGAAGAAGTCAGCGCCATCGGCTACAAGCGCGCTTTTATCGACCATCCCTTCAGCGAGGTGTTCACGTTCGACATTCCCAAGCTCAAGAAATGGGCCGCGCAAGGGCTGCGCTTCGTGCTCACCTGGGACGAGCTGTCACCGCTGCTGGGCGTAGACCCGCAGGACATGGTAGCGGCCATCCGCGACGTGGGGCCAGAGCATTTCACGCTCGCCAGCGACGCCGGCATCCCCATCCTGCCCGACACCGTCGACGCCTACCGCATGCTGGCGCGCATGCTTCGAGCCTATGGCGTCAGCGAGCCAGAAATGCGCACCATGATGCACGACAGCCCAGCCGAGATGCTGGGATTAGCCTCTCCCGTCGCAGCGGGAGAGGCTAGGTGAGGGAAGCTTGAGCAGCCAATCAAAGGCATTTGCCCTCTTTATCCTTGCGCTCACGCTGACCGCATGCGGCTCAACGGCCCCAGCCGTTTCCAGCCCAGCCGCTGCACCCAGCTCGGCAGCCGCAAAGCCCTCCGCACCCGCCAGCGCCGCGGCGAGCGCCAAGCCGGCCGTTTCCACAGCAGCCGGCGCCACCACCGAGATCCGCATCGGCCAGATACCCTCCACGGCGGCCGCCCCGTTCTTCGTGCCCGTGGATGACGGCTCGTTTGCCGCCAAGGGCCTCAAGGTGTCCATCACGCCAGTAACGGATACCGCCCAGACCATGATCCAAATCGCCGGCGGACAGCTCGAGATGGGCACCGTCACGCTCGGCGCGGCCGCCTTGAACGCCTTCGCCCGAGGCACCGATCTGACGATCATGGCCTCGGGCGGCATTGACCCGCCGGGCCACGGAGCCTTCGCCCCGGTGATCGTCCGATCCGACCTGATCGACTCCGGCAAGGTCAAGGACTTGGCGGACTTGAAGGGATTGAAGGTGGCGCTGAACGCCCGGGGCGTGATCCTGGAGTACTCGCTGTACCGCGCGCTGCAGCTCGGAAAGCTGACCCCGAACGACGTAGACATTGTGACCATGCCCTGGCCCGACATGGTGGTTGCGCTGGGCAACAAAAACCTCGACGCCGGGCTCATTGGGAACCCGCTGGCGGCGCAGGCCGTGGCCAAAGGCGTGGGCAAAATCCTGAGCGACGACTATGCTCCCAACAACCAGAATTCCACGGTGACAGTCAACTCCAAATGGCTGCAGTCGCACCGCGAGGCCGCGGTCGGCTTCCTGGAGGTGTACCTGCAGTCGATCCGCAAGCTGTCCGACGGCGGCCTGAAGCGCGATCAGCAGGCCATGGCCATCATCGAGAAAGCCACCAAAACTACCCCGGACGTGATCCAGCTGGCGCCGGACCCGACCTGGCCCAAGGACGGGCGCATCAACGTCAAGAGCATTGAGGATCAGCAGTCCTACTTCTTCACCACCAAAGCGCTGAACTACAGTCAGCCCCTCGACATCAACAAGCTCATCGACTACGGCCCTCTGGATCAGGCGCTGAGGAACATCGGCGCCTAGTGAAGTTCGACTACTACATCTTCACGCCGTACGTGCCCGAGCTCGACGGCGACGGCCCGACGCTGTACTCGAAATGGATCGAGCAGGTGGACCTGTGCGAGGAGCTCGGCTTCTCCTGTGTATGGATCACCGAGCACCATTTCCACCATTTCGGCGGCATGCTGCCGAACCCGCAGGTCCTTATGGCCACGCTGGCCGAGCGCACCAAGCGCATCCGGCTGGGCACCGCGGTGACCCTCCTGCCGCTGCACAACCCGCTGCGCATCGCGGAGGACATGGCCATGCTCGACATCCTGAGCAAGGGCCGCATCGACGTAGGTGTCGGGCGGGGCATGGAGTGGCTGAACTTTCAGGCCTTCGGCTCGGAGTGGGCGACCGCCCAGGAACGGGTCGAGGAAGGCATCGAGATCCTCAAGGACGCCTGGACCAAGGAGAACTGCACCTGGCAGGGCAGATTCTTCCAAAACGAGAAGCCCATCACCGTCCTCCCACGGCCGGTTCAGCAGCCACACCCACCGATCTGGATGACGGCCAACCGCGACCCGGCGCACTTCCGCTGGATCGGCAAGCACGGGCTGAACCTGATGACGATTCCCTGGGTGCTGCCAAGCCTGGACATCTCACGCGAGTTCATCGCCGAGTACCGGGCAGGGCTGCGCGATGCCCGCCACAATCCAGACGATTTCGAGGTCCTGGGCTTGTTCCCGGTGTACGTGGCCGAGACCTCCGAGCGCGCCCTCCGGGAGATGGGCCCGCATTGGAGGAACATGCGGCGCATTGCCACCGAGGCTCGCGGCGGCACCGCACTCGAGCCTGAATTCGAGACGCTGGTAGCCGCCAACAGGGCGCTGTTCGGCGACCCGGACAGCTGTCGCCGGCAGCTGGACCGCATCCGCGACCTGGGCCTCACCCGTATTGCGCTGCACACCCACGTTGGCGGCCTGCCCCAGGATCGGGTGCTCGAGTCGCTGCGGCTGTTCATGACGGAAGTCGCGCCGGTGCTGGCCGCGGCCTAGCCAGGGACGGCCTATTGGCCGTATTTGGCGCGGTTCGCGTTGTGCTCGTCGAGGGTGCGCGCGAATGCGTGGCTGCCGGAGCCATCGTTTTTGGTGACGAAGTACAGGTAGTCGCCTTGCGGGTTGGCGGCGGCCTGGATGGCGGCCAGGCCGGGGTTGCAGATGGGGCTCGGCGGCAGGCCGTTGTGGGTGTAGGTGTTGTAGGGCGAGTTGACCTTCAGGTCATCGGTGGACAGCCGCGGCCACCAATTGCCGGGCTTGCCGATGGCGTACTGGACGGTCGGGTCGGCGAACAGGCCGGCGCCCTGCTTGAGGCGATTCCAGTACACGCCGGCAATGAGCGGCCGCTCGTTGGCGACCTTCGCCTCGCGCTCGACGATGGAGGCGACCGTCATCGTTTCATACAGGCTGTGTTTTTGGGCCTGTATCTGCTGGCGCAGATCGGGCGTCATGCGCTTCTGGAAATCGGCCAGCATGCGCATGATTAGGTCGCTGGACTTGGGGATGTTCGAGGGCAGCTGGTATGTGTCCGGGAACAGAAACCCCTCCAGGCTGGCGCCCTTCGGCAGCTCGCCCAGGAAATCGTAACCCCACGTCGGATCGGGGTGGCTGGCAAGATCGATGAAAGCCTGGGTGCTGCCGATCCCCGCGCGCGAGGCGACATCGGCGTCCTCCTCCAAGCGGCGGCCTTCGGGTAGGGTGACGCGAATCTCCTGGGGCACGACCGGTCGCTGGAGCTCGTCCATGATGTCGTCCATTGAGGAGCCGGCGCGAATCTGGTGGATGCCGGGCTGAAAGTTGGTGCCGCCGTTGCGCAGCTTGACCAGGCCCAGGAAGACGGTGTCGTTCGGCACGAGGCCCTTGTCCTGAAGGTCGCGGGCGATCTCAGCCGAGCTCTCGCCAGGCTGGACGGCGACGTTGACTGCTGTGCCGGATGGCAGCGGCGACCTGCTGGGCGCAGCGGTGGTGGAGACTGACTTTCGGCTGAGAACGCCCCGGGTGGCGGCAAAGGCGCCCACCAGCAGCGCAGCCAGCAGGCCGATAAGCAGCACGCCGCCGAAGGAGACCTTCCTCGGCTGGTGGGGCTTGCGATAGCTCAAGGTGCTCTCACCTAGCCTTGCCCAGTCCTACGCGGACGGCGAATGTGGGAGAGGAACTACTTCGCATGATCTCGCATGTAGTCTTCGAGGATGATGGCCGCCGCGGCGGCGTCGATGCGCTGGCGGCGCTCGGCGGGCGAGAGCCCGCTGGCACGCAGGCGCTCCTCAGCCTCGACAGTCGTCAGACGCTCATCCTGATAGTCGACAGGAACGCGCAGGGCGCGCGCGAGGTACTGGCCGAAGCTCCGAGCACGCTCCGCATTGGGGCCAAATTCCCCCTCCATCGATAGTGGCAGACCGATGATCACGCGATCTATCTCGAGCTCGCCAACCAGAGCGGCCAAAGCCTGGCGATCGGCCTTAGCCGAGCGGCGTTCCAGCACACGCTCGGGAAAAGCCATGGTCTGCTGAACGTCGGTTACCGCGACTCCAATGCGTTTTTCGCCAAGGTCCAAGCCCATGAGCCGCCCCACGCCGCGGGCCCTTAGCTGGATGGGTGGGCGATGGCTGTGTCGATGCGCCAGGTGAAAGACGGCACTTTGGTGACCCAAGCCGGCCACAATTGTACGTCCGCCTGGCCGACACCGGGCATGCCCAGCAGCGTCGAGCGGGCTGCGCTTGGCGACATCCCCCGCACCTTGCCGGCCAGGGCCGAAGTATCCAGCGACGTCGCAGTCCGGCCGGTTGCATGGACCTGCAGCCGCACGCTCGCGCCATCGTTAGCCACGACGGCCGGCGGCTCGACCGTCAGCGGTGAGTCGGACAGCCGCGATCCGGCTGCCTGGCGCTGAGCGGCGGTTTCCATCGCCTGGGCTACTACCTGGTTCACGTCGTCGCCCTGAAAGGTGAGGCCTCGGACGAGCACTTTGATGTGCAGCCGCGTTTGGCCGGTGACTTGCTCGGGGCTTTCCTCATACGTCAGCTCCTCGACGGCCCCTTCGCTGACCGAAGATGGGTTAGGCAGGAACGTCTCGTTGCGCGCGATCTGTCCCTGGATTTTGTCGAGCGCCTGCTGCCGCAGCTCGTCCAGCAGCGCCTTCTTGGCCTTGGCCTGATCGTCCGATGACAGATAGGTCGATTTCTTCTTCGATCCACCGCTCGTGCCGGACCTGTTTACGACCGACACCTTGGAGGCCAGCGGCCCCTGAACAGCAGTGATAGCGCCCACCGGCACGTTGCCCTCCTCCCCCGGATCCGCGGCCTGAATCGGGACCGAGGCCGCGCCGGAGATGGGCGTGTCGGCGATCTTGATCGTTGGGCTGAGCAGCGCGTCCTGGGTGGTAAAGAAGGCCACCTTCCCGCCCAACAACACTGTCGACTGGGGCACCGTGAGCGGCTGATCGGTGAGGTTAGTCAGCGTGACCAGGCCGCGCGCCGGCTGGTTGGGCACGTCGCGCTGGCCGGTGGCGCTAACCGTGGCAGTGCCATCAACCTCCTGGGCCACCACGTGCGCCGGGATCTTGCCGGCGGCCAGATCGACGCTGGAGATGGACTGATCGACGATAACCGGCGCGTCCAGAGCCAGCGGAGCAGAGGCGGGCGTCACGGTGATAGTCGCCGCCGGCAGGACGAAATAGGCCACGAACGCCACCAAACTCACCAGGCACAGGCCGGCGACCAGCGACAGCAGTCCGAAGCGAGGCGCGGGTGGGGCCTGCTCCAGCCGGCGCGGCCGGGAGTTGTCGCGCTTGAACGACTCGACGTCGGCGTAGCACCCAAAGCCCACTTCGGCGCACAACCGGCGCGTCATCTCGTCCTGGGTGACGATGGTCACGTCGATGCCCAAGTCCTCGGCCTTGCGCTGCAGCAAACGCATGCTCACCGGATTTCGGAAGGTGCGCAACTGCGGCGGCACCACGATGGCGACCTCGTTTGTGGGCACCTGCTCCAACTTGAGCAGGATGGAGGCGATGTTCTCGTCGTCGGCCAGCTTCATCGCCTGGCGCCAGTCGAGCCGGGTATTCATGTCATTCTGAGCCGAAGGCGAAGAACTTTCTCGTATCATGGCGCCGTTTTGTCATTCCGAGCAATGCGAGGAATCCGCACCCCGGAACGGATGCCTCAGCGCGGTCAGCATGACAAAAGACGAGGCGCTCAGGCCTGGTCCAACCGCTCTCTGGCTGCCTGGGCGGCCGCCTCAAGGCCGGCGGTGAGCTTGCCGGCATCTTTGCCACCGCCCTGGGCCAGATCAGGGCGGCCGCCGCCCCCGCTGCCCCCAGAGGCCAGCGAGGCGGCGCGCACGATGTCGCCGGCCTGAACGCCACGGCCGACCAGGTCTTTGGTCACCAGCGTAACGTAGGCCGGCTTGCCGTCGATGACGGCGCCTAGCGTAACAACGCCGGAGAACCGCAGCGTCTTGACCCGATCGATTAAACGCAGAAGGTCGTCACGATTGTCTGCCTCGATGGTCTCCGCCAGGACCTGTGTCTGGCCATCGTTGCCCTTGATCTTGGCCACGAGCTGCTCGGCCTCACCGCCACTGCCCTCGCGCTTGAGCCGCTCGATCTGCTTGTCCTTGCGGCTCAGCTCCTCGAGCAGACGCTGGATCTGCTTGGGCAGCTCGGCCTCAGGCGTGCCCGGCATCGCCTGACTAGCAGCTCTGAGCGTATCCAGGCGATCGCGCACGTACTCGGCGGCCCGGCGGCCGGTCAGCGCCTCGACGCGGCGGATGCCCGAGCCAACGCTCTCCTGGTCGACGATCACCAGCTCGCCGATCTGCCCCGTGGCTCGACAGTGGGTACCGCCGCACAGCTCCATGCTGAAGCCCGGCACACTGACCACTCGGACGTGGTCACCGTACTTCTCCTCGAACAAGCCGATGGCGCCCTTTTCGAAGGCCTCTTCCGGCGTGAGGACCTCGGTCTGGACCTGCTCATCACGTCTGATCTGCTCGTTGGCAATGCGCTCCACCTCGCGAATCTGCTCGTCCGTCAACGGCGCAGACCAGTGGAAGTCGAATCGCAGCCGGTCGGGCTCGACGACAGAGCCAGCTTGCGTGGCCTTTTCGCCCAACACCTGACGTAGGGCAGCGTGCAGGATGTGCGTGCCGGTGTGGTTGCGGGCTGTATCCCAGCGGGCAGCCTCATTGACGATGGCGTGAACATGGTCGCCCACGTGCAGCTCGCCGCTGGTCAGCGTCCCGTGATGCACGATCAGGTCGGCGATCGGCTTGGTGGTTGTGGCCACGGCGAAGATCGCGTCGCCGGACTCCAGCCGGCCGGTGTCACCCACCTGGCCGCCGCCAGTCGCGTAGAACGGCGTGCGAGAGAGGACAATCTCGCCCTCGTCGCCAGCAACGAGGCTCTTGGCCGGCTCGCCATTCTTGACGAGGCCCACGATCTCGCCATCGCCTTCGCACGTCTCGTAGCCCAGGAACTCGCTGGGCCCGGTCCGCTTCATCAGCTCACGGTACACGTCGGGTAAGGTGCCCAGTCCCGCGCCGCCCTTCACCGGCGCACGGCTGCGGGTGCGCTGCTGCTCGAGCTGCGCCAGGAACCCGGTCTCGTCCACGCCAAAGCCGCGCTCAGCCAGAACCTCCTGGGTGACCTCCAGCGGGAAGCCGTACGTGTCGTACAGGCGGAACGCGGCGATGCCGGGCAGCTGCTCGCCTTTGTCCAGGTTCTCGAGCATGCTCTCGAGGATGCTCATGCCCTGGGCCAGGGTCTGGTTGAACTTCTCCTCTTCAGTGCCGATGACCTCCAAAATGGAGGTCCGGTCGTGCGCGAGATTAGGATACGCGTTGGCCATCCGCTCGATCACTGCGGTTGCTAGCTCCGTTAGAAATGGGCGCTCCAACCCAAGCAGACGGCCATGGCGGACTGCCCGCCGGATGATGCGCCGCAGGATGTAGCCGCGGCCCTCATTGCCGGGCTCGAGGCCGTCGCCCACCAGGAAGGTCATCGACCGGCCGTGGTCAGCCAAGACGCGCATGCTGCGCACTGTTCCCTCTCCCTCTGGGAGAGGGCTAGGGTGAGGGTCATAGGGACGGCCAGTCAGCTGCTGAACCTTCTCCAGGATGGGCCAGAACAGATCCGTCTCGTAGACGGTCGGCTTGTCCTGGAGCACGAGGCAGATGCGCTCCAGGCCAGCGCCGGTGTCAATGTTCTTTTGCTGCAGCTCGGCAACCACTTCGTTGTTCTCGTTCTGCAGGAATTGCGTGAACACCAGATTCCAAATCTCGAGGAAACGGTCACAATCGCATCCGGGCGCACACTCGGGCCGGCGGCAGCCCTTGTCGGCGCCACGGTCGAAGTGGATTTCGGAGTCGGGCCCGCATGGGCCCGCCGAACCCTTGATGGCCCACCAGTTGGTCTCGTCGGTGAAGATGCGCGCTTGTGGGACGCCAATCTTCCGCCACAGCGCGGGCGCCTCGTCATCGGTCGGATGACAGGTAACGTACAGCCGCTCCTCCGGCAGGCCATAGCCCTTGCGCAGCAGCTCCCAGGCAAACTCGATGGCGCCTTCCTTGAAGTAGTCGCCGATCGAAAAGTTGCCCAGCATCTCGAAGAACGTCAGGTGGCGCTCGTCGCCGACGCTCTCGATATCCGTCGTTCGGAAGCACTTCTGACAGCTGGTCAGGCGCTTGGCCGGGGGTTTGGCTTTACCCATGAAAAAAGGCTGCATCTGGTGCATGCCCGCGGGCGTCAGCAGCACGGTCGGATCGTTCAGCGGGACCAGGCTCGAGCTGGGCATGAGATGGTGCCCACGAGCTTGGAAAAACTCCAAGAACGTGCTGCGCACCTGGTCCGAATTCATGGGATTTCAGTATAGCGGCGGGCTGCCGCTAGCGAGCGGGCGTCTCGGCCGTAAGCCGGTCTCGCCAGGCGGCCAGCAGCAGGATGGCGAGCGCTGCCAGGCTGCTCTCGATGAGGTGTGCATCGCCGAGCGTCGGCAGATGGCTGTTGGCGCGCACGGCCAGCGCGGCGCCGGCGGCCATGCCGGCAATAGCCAGCAGCCAGTGCCACAGCAGCCGGCGGAAGCCCAAGCCCATGAAAAGGTGCACGGCCACGGTGTAGATCACGGCCAGGAACAGCGATAGCGTGAGCCCGGGGCTGAGGACGAATTCGGCCGCGCCGCTCAATCGATGATGCCGCCGCCGACGACCACGTCGCCGTCGTAAAAGACGATGATCTGGCCGGGCGAGACGGCCAGCTGCGGCTCCTCGAAGCGCACGTCGACGTAGTCACCTTGGCGCTCCAGGCGGCAGGCCGCCAGCTGCCCATGCGAGCGGACCTTGGCGGCTAGCGCCCGCTCCGGCGTCGGCGGCTCGACGTTGAAGGCCGGCTGCCGCACGCGAACGGCATGCCGCAGCAGATCTGGCTCCTGGCCGACCACGATGCGATTGGCCTCGGGCTGCAGAGCCACCACGTACGAGCGCTCCGGACGCGCCAGATTCAGACCTGAGCGCTGGCCGATGGTGTACAGCGGCAGCCCGCCATGGCGGCCGACCACATTGCCGGCGGTGTCCACCAGCTCGCCCGGCGCAATGGCCTGGGGGATGTGCCGTGCCAGGAAGTCGCGGTAGTCGTTGCCGACGAAGCAAATGTCCTGGCTTTCAGGCTTATTGGCAACCGGCAGGCGCAGCCGCTCGGCCTCGGCCCGGACCTGGGCCTTGGTCAGATGGCCGAGCGGAAACATGAGCCGGCGCAGCCGCTCCTGGCCGAGCATGTACAGCATGTAGGACTGATCCTTGGCCTCGTCGGCCGCCTTCAGCAATTCGACCGTACCGTCCTCATGGCGGCGCAGCCCGGCGTAATGACCGGTGGCCAGGAACTCGGCGTCCAGGGCCATTGCGCGGCGTAGCAGGAAATCGAACTTGATGTGGTGGTTGCAGGCGGTACACGGGTTGGGCGTGCGGCCGCTGGCGTACTCGGCCAGGAAGTAGTCGACGACGTGGCGCTTGAAGTCGGTCTCGGCGTTGATCAGATAGAAGGGGAAGCCGAACT
>DATGVV010000273.1:0-1578 GCA_035299885.1 Chloroflexota bacterium
AGTCCAGCTGTCATCAGCAGGTTCCGCGCCTGCTGTGCGACCCAGCGACCATCCGGATTTGCTCGTGCTCGCGATGAACTCGACGCGGCGGCGCTCAGAGCGAGACGAAGCAGAGGACATAGATGCGCGTGCTCGACGCCGTCGCGACGAGGCTCAGGCAGGCCGGCGCTCGGCGAAACGCGATAGGCCGTCCTCGGGCAGCGGCTCCCAGACCGCTGCGTAATCGACGTACTGGTGATAGGTGGGCCGGATCCCAGGATCCGAGTCGAAGCTACCGAACCGGACGGCTCGCAGCTCGGGGTCGTCAGGATGTTCCGACCACATGTGGGAGCCGCACTCGGAGCAAAAGACCTTCCCGTAACCATCCGCGGGTTTCCAGACCCGGAGCAGCTCCTCGCCTTGCACGATCCGTAGAGAGCCCGGCTCGACCCGCGCCGAAGCGGAGGCGGCCGTGCCGGTGCGGCGCTGGCAGCGAGTGCAGTGGCAGTAGCCGGCCGAGACAAGCGGCTCGCTGATCTCGTAGCGGATGCCGCCGCACATGCAGCCGCCCGTGAGCACGGAGAGGAGTCTAGATGTAGTTCCTGAACACGTTGTTCAGCCTGGCGCCTGGAGGCTGTTTGCCGAGGCTGGCGTGTGGTCTGACGTAGTTGTAGTGGTTGAGCCAGACGGGTAGGGCACGAGCGCGCTCGGCGCTGCTGGCGTAGAGGCGCGCATAGGCCCAGCCGCCGAGCAGCGTCTGGATGAAGCGCTCGGCCTTGCCGTTGGTACGGGGCCGGCGCGGTTTGGTGCGGCTGTGGCGGAGACCGAGCGCACGACAGGCGAGCGCGTGCGCGTGCGAGCGGTAGGCGGAGCCGTTGTCGGTCATCACACGCTCGACGCGCACGCCCTGGGCTGCAAACCACTCGAGCGAGCGGCGCAGGAAGCCGATCGCGGTCGTGGCTTTCTCGTCGCTGAGGACCTCGACGTAGGCGAGGCGGCTGAAGTCGTCGACGCAGACGTGCACATACTCGTAGCCGGCGCCTTCCTCGCAGCGTCCCGGGCCGCGACCCAGCAGTCGGTGTCCTGGTCGCGTGAAGCGCCCGAGCTTCTTGACGTCGACGTGGACGAGCTCGCCCGCGCGCACGCACTCGTAGCGGTTGGCCGGCTCAAACGGCTCCAGCCGCGAGCGCTTGCCCAACCCGATCCGCTTCAAGACGGCCGAGACGGTCGAGAGCGGCATCCGCAAGATCTCCGCGATCTCAGCCGCCGTCATCCGCAGCCTGCGCAGCAACTCGATCATCCGCACCCGCTCAGCAGGCGTCCGCCGCGGGATCCGCTGCGGCGCCGAGGAACGATCGAGCAGACCGACGCTGCCCTCGTGGCGGTAGCGGCCCAGCCACTTTGCCGCCGTGCGCTCGCTGATACCCGCGGCCTCGGCCGCGGCCGCCACCGTCCAACCCTGCTCGAGCACTCGCTCAACGATCAACAGCCGGGAGTGCAGGCAGGTCCTGGCGTTACCGTGAAGCCTCATCTGGGTCCTCCTCTGGAGCTGGGGGCATCGACAACCACCAGCCTCCAGGGAGGCCCGGATGAACAACC
>DATGVV010000274.1:0-12813 GCA_035299885.1 Chloroflexota bacterium
CCTGGCCGGGCCGCTGCATGGCGGGGCCAACGAAGAGGTTATGAAGATGCTCATTCGCATCGGCGAAGAGGCTAAGGTGGACAGCGAGATCAAGGGCATCTTCGAGCGCAAGGAGAAGATCTCCGGCTTCGGTCATCGCGTCTACCGCACAGAAGACCCGCGCGCCACGCACCTGCGCAAGATGTCGGAGGAGCTGGGCAAGCAAGCCGGCGAGCTGAAGTGGTTCAACATGAGCAAGCACATCGAGCAGCTGGTGATGCAGGAGAAGCATCTGTACTGCAATGTGGACTTCTACTCCGCGTCGACGTACTACACGATGGGCATCCCCGTCGACCTGTACACGCCCATCTTCGCCTGCAGCCGCATCTCCGGCTGGACGGCGCACATCCTCGAGCAGCTCAGCAACAACCGGCTCATTCGCCCCCGCGCGGAATACACCGGCGCCACGGATCGCACCTACAAGCCAATCGCCCAGCGATAACGTCCGGCCCCGGCGGCCGTTAAACATGCCGTGACCCTGGCTGAGGCGCGGCAGGAGTTTTTGGACTACCTGGCCGAGCGCAACAAGTCCCTGCGGACAGTGCGGACGTACGGCTTTGCGATCAACAAGTTCCTGGCTTTCGCACAATCGCAGGGCTTGGACGCGGAGGCCGAGGTTGGAGACGTCAGCAGCCAGGTGCTGCGCGCCTACAGCCGCGAGCTGTTCCACCAGCGGCTGAGCGCCAGCGGGCGCAAGACCTATTTAGTGGCGCTGACGGCCTGGTTCAAGCACCTCGCCGCCGCCGACATCTGCCAGGTCAACAGCGACGCCATCGAGCTGCCCAAGGTCACGCCCGCGCCACCCAATCCCGACGAGCGCCTGCCCGATATGCTGCGATCCGAGCCGCCGCCGTTCGAGAACAAAGAGCAGGAGCTCTCGTGGAACCGTGACCGGGCACTGCTGCGCGTTCTGTTCGATACCAACGCCCGCGTCTCTGAGGTGGCCGCGCTGAACAAGCAGTCGGTCGATTTCGAGAAAGGGCTGGCGGTGATCGTCGGCAAGGGCGGCAAGGTGCGGACCGTGTTCTTCTCCGATGAGTGCATCGATGCCCTCAACCGCTACTTGGATCTGCGCAGCGATGACTACGATCCGCTGCTCATCCGCCACAACCCGGCCGTCAAGCACGAGCGGGTCGACCGCGACGGCAATGTGCTGCGGCTGTCGGTGCGCTCGATCCAGCTCATCGTCGGCAAATACGCCCGCAAGGCCGGCATCAAGGCCACCCCGCACTCCTTCCGCCACTACGGCGGCACGGAGATGGTCCGCTCCGGCGCCGACATCCGCAGCGTCCAGGAGTACTTGGGCCACAAGAGCGTGTCGACCACCCAGATCTACACCCACGTCTCGCCACAGCGGCTCATGGACGAGTGGAAGCGCTTCCATCCCGCGGGCAACCGCTAGCGAATCCCAGCAAACAGATCGTCCTCGGGGATGGCCGTCTCCACCAGCGACTTGGCCAGGATGAACTCCTCATACGGGAACACCCGGCGCACCACGTCGTCCGGCAGGCGCATCCAGAAGCCCTCGGGATCGACCTGTGTGCGGTGGGCCAACAGGGCCTGGCTGCGCTTGCCGATGAAGTCAGCGATGTTGACATAAGTCGTAAAGGAATGCTCCCACTCCTCGGGGAAGCCATGCTCGAACCAGCGCGTGTACGGGCTCTCCTCGCCCCGGTCCTTGTAGGCCTGGTCCAGCGTCTTGATGCGGCGCGGCGAGAATCCGGTGTAGTACAGCTTCAGCGGCTGCCAGGGCTCGCCAGCCTCCGGATACCGAGAAGCATCGCCGGCCGCGTCGAACGCCGCGACGGTCGTCTCATGGACACGGATGTGATCCGGGTGAGGGTAGAACTGGCGGTCCTCGGCATAGCCCAGCACCACCTGCGGCCGCTCGGCGCGGATGATGTCCACCAGCTTGCCCACAGCCTCGTCGAGGGGCGCGTTGGCGAAGTTGTCCGGCCGGGCGTTGGTCTCCGTCCCGGCCATGCCTGAGTCGTGATAGCCCAGCATGTATACCCGCGAAAAGCCCAGGATGCGCGTGCTCTCGCGCAGCTCCTCGCGCCGCAGCTCGGCCAGGTTCTGGCGGACGACTGGTGTGTCAAGGCGCGGGTTGAGCACCTCGCCGGCCTCACCGCCGGTGCAGCACGCCAGGAGTGTTCGGACGCCCTCGGCGGCGTATTTGGCGGTGGTGGCGCTGCCCTTCGAAGCTTCGTCGTCCGGGTGCGCGTGTACCGCCAGCAGCGTCAAGTCCATCTCTTGATGGTATAAACCGCTCATGACCGTCAGCACCCGAGAGGAGCGCCGCCAGCAGCGAAAACTCGAGCGCCACACAGCCCAGCGCCGGGCGGCGAGGGATGCCTCGCTGCGCCGCAACCTGGTGATCGTGGTCGGTGCAATCGTGATTATCGTCGCCGCTGTGGTGATCGTGATGCTGGCACGAGGGACTGGCCCCGCCACGCAGCCGACCGTCACGGGCGAGATCCACCTCGACGATCCGGTCACGGCGCGGGGCCAGCTGTACGAGCATGTGCCCGACACGCAGCCCATCACCACCGACCCCTCCGGCCACTACCCGCCGACGTTTGGCAACCATTACGCCACCTGGCGTCCACCTGGCGTGTATGACTCGCCGGTGCCCGAAGGGAATTTCGTACACGACCTCGAGCACGGCGGCATCGTGATCCTCTACAACTGCCCATCCGGCTGCCCCGATCTCGTGAACCAGCTCCGCGGCCTGCTCACCAGCTTGCCCCGATCCTCGCAGTTCAACGAGGTCAAGCTGGTCGTCTCGCCGAACAGTAAGATCGAGCACCAGCTGGCCGTCCTAGCCTGGGACTGGCAGCTCGATCTGGACAGCTTCGACGGGACCAAGATCCGCGCCTTCTACGACGCGCACGTCGATAGGGGTCCCGAGAAAGCCACGATCTAGCGGCTGACGGCCAGCTCCGGCTGCGGGATCGCTTCCGCCCGCTGGCGGCCGCGGATGAACAGCAGCGCTCCGATCGGCACGATCAGGCACAGCGAGCCCTCGATCCCGAGCGTGAGGCGCACGTTCGTGGCGCTGGCCAGCCAGCCCGTGATCAATGCCCCGAACGGCGCGGTGCCGGTGAACACCATCGAGTAGACGCTCATCACCCTGCCTCGCAGGTGGTCGGGCGAGGACAGCTGCAGCAGCGTGTTTGCCGAGCTGGTGAAGATCATGCTGCAGTAGCCGACCATCACCAGGAACGCGAGGGCGGCCAGGAACCATGGCGCTGAGGCAGTGGCCAGCAGCAGGGCGCCAAACGCCGCGGCGGCCAGGAGCATCACGTGCAAGCTCGATCGGCCGATCGTCGCCACCGCGAAAGCGGCAATCACGGCGCCGAGGCCGATGGCCGTCATGAGCAAGCCAAAGGCTTCGGCGCCCCCGTTGAAGGCATTCTTGGCCATCAGCGGCATGACGATATTGAAGTTGAAGCCGAATGCATGGAACACCGCGGCGACCACCAGCACGATGGCCAGGTCCACCCGCCCGAAGGCGAACCTCAGACCATCCCCCAGCTGTCCGAAGACCGGCTCCCTGGTAGTCCTGCGCGGCGGCATGTTGAGGAACTGGTCAGGCCGCATCAGCAGCAGCCCAATGAGCACGGCCAGGAAGCTGACTGCGTTAAACAGGAAGCAGATGCCCACGCCCCAGGCGGCGATCATCAACCCGCCGATGGCCGGCCCCAGGAGTCGCGAGCCATTGAACTGGGCCGAGTTGAGAGCTACGGCGTTGACCAGGTTTTCACGACCGACCATCTCCATCACGAACGACTGCCGAGCCGGGTTGTCGAAGGCGTTGATCAGCCCCAGCAGCGCCGCGAGGACGTAGATCTGCCACAGCTGGATGGTGCCCATCATGGTCGGGATGGCCAGCAGCAACGCCTGCACCAGGGCCATGGCCTGGGTGGCGATCAGCATTTTGTGCTTCGGCAGGCGATCGATCCAGACGCCAGCGAACAGGCTGAACAGCAGGATCGGGAAGAACTGCAGCGCCGTTACCAGGCCCAGGGCTTGCGGCGAGTGCGTCAGCTCCAGCACCAGCCACGACTGGCCGATGCGCTGCATCCACGTGCCGACTTGCGATATCAGCTGGCCGAACCAGAACAGCCGGTAGTTGTAGCTGCGGAACGAGGCGAAGGTGCGGGGCAGCGGATTGCGGCCAATCAGCCTTCGGCTACCGCGTTCCAACTCTCACGCCCGCGTGAAGGTTACCATGCAGGCTCGCTATAGTCGGCTCATGGCTGAGGGGCAGGAGGCTTGGGTCCAGGACGATCTGAAGGCCCGCGCCACGCTGCTGGCCTGGCTCGAGGGTGAGCTGCCGCTGGACGATGCAGCCGCCACCTATGCCAGCTGCTTCCCGCCTGTGGCAAGCATGGACGCGGAGCGCGTCAAGCGCACCTGGAGCAGCTGGAACCCGGCCCGCAAGAAGATGCTGGCCGAGCAGATTCGCCGCTCGATGTCGTAGCATGAGCCTATGGACGAACAAGCGAAAAAGACTGCTCTGCGGATGATCCCTTACGGCCTGCAGGTGCTGGGCGTATCCGACGGCAAGGACATGGACGTGGCCAGCATCAACTGGACGACCCAGGTGTCCTTTCAGCCGCCACTGGTGGTGATTGGCGTCAAGAAGGACAGCAAACCCTTCGGCATCCTTAAGAACGGCCGCAAGTTCGCCCTCAGCTTCCTGGAGAGTGGCCAGCGTGACCTGGCCTACGCCTTCTTCAAGACTGTGGCGCCCCAGGACGGAAAATTCGGTGACCACGCCTATGAGACTGCCGAGACCGGCTGCCCGATCATTAGCGACGCCGCCTCATGGGTCGAAGCCGAGGTGGTGTCCATTGACGAGACTGGTGACCACGCAGCCGTCATCGGCCGGGTCATCAATGCCGGCGTGAAGCGCGAGGCCAAACCGCTGACTCTGGCGGAGCTGGGCGTGAACTATGGTGGCTAGTCGTTTGATATCGACGATCTCCTAACGGCGATCGCCCAGCACCGGCAAGAGCTGCAGCCGAACCACTTTGTCAAGAGGGGAGCAGGCATGACGCTGCTGCTCGCCAATGAGGACGTCGCGCAAGTGCTTGATATGCGGGCCGCGCTCGAGACGCTCGAGCCGGCATACCGCGAGCTTGTCAATGGCCAAGGCGTCCTCCGTCCACAGAGTCAGACGTACTTGCCCGGCCCGCTGCCGAACAGCAGTTACTGCCTCAAGACGGTGGAGGGCGGATCCGAAGCGCTGGGTGTCATGGCCATCCGAATCACCTCGGACGTGCTTCGCGGACGGGAGATCGACGGCCGGCTGCGCCGGGAGAAGATCGCCGCGGCGCCCGGTGGCCGCTTTCTGGGACTGGTCTTGCTTTTCAGCCTGGAGACCGGCGAGCTCCTGGCCATCATGCCGGATGGCATCATCCAGCGCCTGAGAGTCGGCGCCAGCAGCGCTCTGGCCGCCGATCGCCTGGCTCGCCGCGGCGCTGCTCGCCTGGGACTCATCGGCGCCGGCAACCAGGCCGAGGCGCAGCTGCACGGGCTGGCTCTCGTTCGCCAGCTCACGAGCGTGCGCGTTTACAGCCCCACGCCAGAGCGACGCGCCGCCTTCGCCGAGAGGGTAGGGTTGGAACTTAACATAACGATCATGCAGGCACTTAATGCGCAGGAGGCGATCGAGGGCGCCGATATCGTCGCGACCGCTACCAACAGCGGCGATCCGGTGCTCGATCCCGACTGGCTCGAGCCCGGCATGCACGTGGGCTTCATCCGTGAGTTCGAAGCCAGCGACGCCGCGCTGGACAGGGCGGACGTGCTGGTCGTCCACACGCGGCAGGGCGAGATCGACCACCACACGCCACGCGGGGGCGAGCACCTGGCCGATCTGCAGCGCGGCCGCGGCTATCCGTGGCAGCGTTATCCCGAGCTGGCAGACTTGCTCGGCGGGTTGACACCGGGCCGCGCCGATCCCAGCCAGCTGACGATGTTCATGAACAATTTCGGCACTGGCATCCAGTTCGCGGCCCTTGGCGCCCGGGCCTGGCGGGAGTGCCAGGCGCGTGACCTGGGCAAGCAGATTCCTAGCGACTGGTTCCTAGAAACCCTTCAGCCCTAAACTCCACTAATGGTGAAGCCGCTCGAGGACGCCATGTCGGCCCGCATCGGGATGTACAGCCCCAACCGGCTGAAGCTGGGCTTCTTTGGCGCCAACTGCTCGTCCGGCCGCTTCGTGACGAAAGCTCCTGAGCGGTGGTCCGGCACCTGGGACGATAACCTTCGGCTGGCCCAGATGGCCGACGAGGCCGGCATCGAGTTCATGCTGCCCATAGCCCGCTGGAAAGGCTACGGCGGCGACACCGATTACCAGCGCGCCACTTACGAGACCATTACCTGGGCCAGCGGCCTGCTGGCGCAGACCGAGCGGATCACTGTGTTCGGCACGGTCCACGCCGCGCTTTTCCCGCCCCTCATCGCCGCTAAGCAGATCGTCACCGCCGACCATATTGGCCACGGCCGCTTCGGACTCAACGTCGTGTGCGGCTGGAACGAGGGCGAATTCGAAATGTTCGGCGTCAAGCCCGGCGACCACGAGCGGCGCTACCGGCTCGGCCAGGAGTGGCTGGACGTGCTGCGCCTCGTGTGGGAGCGCGACGACTTCGACTTCAGGGGCGAGTTCTTCGACCTGAAGGGCATCCGCGAGAAGCCCAAGCCCTATGGCGGTAGCCGGCCGTTGATCATGAACGCGGGAGCGTCAGGCGACGGCCGCGCCTTCGCTCTGCGCAACTGCGATGCCTGGTTCACGACCATCCGGCTGCCGTCTTTCCACCAGGCGACCCTGGAGGAGTCCTCGCGGGTGGTCCAGGCCGCCAAAGCCGAGGCGCTGGCCGTGGGCAATGAGATTGGCGCCTACACGGTGGGTGTGATCATTTGCCGCCCAACTCGCCAGCAGGCTGAAGACTTCTTCCATTACATAACTGATGACATGGCGGACTGGCGGGCTATCGACAGCATCCTGGCCATGAAAGGCCTGCACACGCGTCCGCCGGAGGAAGTTGAGCGTTTCCGCCGGGAATACGCGGTCGGCAACGGCGGTTTGCCGTTTATCGGCAGCCCGGACGACGTAGCGGGCTATCTGGCGCAGGTCAGCGCCGCGGGCTTTGATGGCTGCGCGCTGTCGTTCGTGAACTTCGCGGATGAGTTCCCGTACTTTCGCGACGAGGTGCTGCCGCGGTTGGAGCGGCTTGGCCTACGTGAGCCAGCGGCGATGTTCGCTTAACGTCAATTATACGAATATGCCCACCAAACAAGACGCGACCCGCAAGGCCCAAGCCGAGGCTCTTCTCACGCTTTTGCGGCACGGTCGCGCCAGCCGCGACTCGGAGTCGTTCGTCACCTCGGCCTGCGAGCAGGCCCGCGAGGTGCTCGGCGCTGATTTTGCCGCATTGTTGTCACGCTCGGCCGGCGGCGGTTATACCTGGCTGGGCGTCGCTGGCAACCGCACCGACGTCCTGAACAAACGCAATCGCGGCTTGGGGCGTGGCCCGGCGGCCACTGCCATCGCCCAGGAGCGCACCGTGGTCTTTGGCCGGGCCGCCAAGGGCGTCGACGGCTCTCTGGAGGGCCTGGAGGCGATGCGCGCCGAGGGCGCTCAACTTGTCCTGGCCATCCCGCTGCGCGACTCGCTGGGCGCCTTTGGCAGTCTGGTGTTCGGCTGGCGCAGCGAAGTCGGCATCAGCCCCGAGCAGCGCGGCTTGGCCGAGACCCTGGGCGAATACGTGGCGGTCGTATTGGACAACACCACCTCGCACAGTGAGTCCGAGCGCCGGCGCTCCGAGGCCCAGGCGCTGGCGGAGCTGGTGCGCCAGGGCGCCACGGAGCGCTCTACCAGCCGCGTCATCGAGCTCATCTGCGAGCAAGCCGCCAAGCTTAGCGGCGGGGATTATGCCGGCATCAGGCTGTTGACTGAGGCCGGAGAGCTGGAATGGGCCGGCATGTGGGGCAACCGCACCGAGGCCTGGCGCAACCGATCATCTGCGCGCGGCACCGGCAGCGCCAGCCAGGCGGTCGCCGCGGGCCACACCTTGGTCACCCGCACGCCCGACATGGCCGCCAGTGGCCTCGACGTGGAGTCGGGATCCGTACGCGCCCGCGAGGGCGGCGTGGTGGTCCTGGCCACGCCTCTGACCTATGGCGGCCGCGGCTTAGGTGCGCTGGTGGTCGGCTGGCGCTCCGACGTCACGCCGTCCGGCGAGCAGGTGCGAGTGGCGGAGGTGCTGGCGGGCTACGGCGCGGCGGTCATCGACAACGCCAACTCGCACGCCGAGTCGGAGCGCCGGCGAGCTGAGGCCGAGGCGCTGGCCGAGCTGGTGAGGTTGGGCGCCGCCGAACACGATCCCGACCATGCCATCGCCCTCATCTGCGAGCGCGGGCGAGATCTGCTGGGCGCCGACTACGTCACCGTCTCGCTGGTCGAGGAAGGCGGTCAGCGGCGCATCTGGCATGGCTTGTCGGGCACGCAGACGCCCTGGAGCGCGGCCACCCGGGGCCGCGGCTCAGGCCCGACGGCCCAGGCGCTGGAGGTTGGCCGCGCCATCGTCTTCGAGCGCCTCCACGAGAAGCGCGATTTTTCGCGGCTCCACGCCAGCCAGGGCGGCCGCACGGCCATCGCGGCGCCGTGCATCGGGCGGCGCGGCCTCAGGGGCGCCCTGCATATTGGCTGGTACAGCGATGTGACCATCACGCCGTCGCAGCTGCGCCAGTCTGAAGCGCTGGCGGGCTACGCCGCCGAGATCCTGGAGAACGCGAACGCCCATGCCGCGCTCGAGGAGCGCGCGGCCGCTCTGGCCGCCTCCGAGGACCGCTTCCGCAAGCTCTCCGAAGAGCTCGAGCAGCGCGTCATCGAGCGCACCGCCGAGCTCGAAGCCGCCAACAAGGAGTTGGAGGCCTTCAGTTACTCGGTGTCCCACGATCTCCGTGCGCCCCTGCGCAGCATGGACGGTTTCTGTCAAGTGCTGCTCGAGGACTATGGCGATCGTCTGGACGACGAAGGCCGCGACTACCTGCACCGTGTCCGCAGTGCCAGCCAGCGGCTGGCCGAGCTGATCGATGGCCTGCTTGGCCTTTCTCGGGTGACCCGCACCCGGCTGAAGCGCCAGCGCATCGACCTCAGCACCATGGCCGAGGGCATCGTCAGAACCCTGCAAGAGACCGAGCCCGAGCGCAACGTAGACGTCCGCATCCAGCCGCGCCTGGCTGCCCGCGGCGACCCGCGGCTGCTGACTGTGGTGCTGGACAACCTTCTGCGCAACGCCTGGAAGTTCTCGGCCAAACACGACTCCGCTCGCATCGAGTTCGGCACGACCCAGGTTGACGGCGAGACCGCGTTTTTCGTCCGTGACGACGGCGCCGGCTTCGACATGGCCTTCCAGGACAAGCTGTTCGGCCCCTTCCAGCGGCTGCATGGCATGACCGAGTTCGAAGGCACGGGTATCGGCCTGGCGACAGTGCAGCGCATCGTCAACCGCCATGGCGGCCGAGTCTGGGCCGAAGCCCAGATCGAGCACGGCGCTACGTTCTACTTCACCCTCAGCGACGGCGCCACTGCTGTATCCTCGTCAAGAGGAAGCAAAGGAGCTGCCCAGAATGCCGGCTGAGAGTCCCTACCCGGAAATCAAAGCTATCGAGATGCAGGAGTTCGAGCGGCTTAACGCCTATCTCCGCCAGCTCGATGAAGCCGGTTGGGAGGAGCAGTCCTACTGCTCGGATTGGCTCGTCTACCAAGTGGTGTCGCACCTGGGCTCTGGCTGCCGTATTGGCAAGCTGCGGCTCGATGCCTGGGTGAACGGCGCCGCGCCTGTGACCCGCGACGCGCAGCAGGAAGTCTGGGCATTGTTCGACTCGCTGGGGCCCCAGCAGATGCTGCACGAGTACCTGCGCGCTGTCGGCGAGTACCTCGTGGCCGAGCGATCCATTCCGGATGAGGCGGGGCTAACAGAGGTGGAGGGCTTTCGCGGCAAGCAGCCACTGTACACCTATCAGCTTGGCAGGCTGTGGGAGCTGACCTCCCACAGCTGGGACGTCTACGTAGCCCGTGACCGGACTGCGCGGCTATGCCCCGATGCCGTAGGCCTGCTGGCCGGCTATCTCCAAACGCAGAACCTGCCCATCGACCCCCAGAGGGCTGCCGATTTCGCGGGCAATCTCGTGCAGTTCAACCTAGCCGGCACCCCGCACAGCTACGTGTTGGACTTGGCGGGCGACCGTCCGCGGCTCAAACAAGGCCAGGCCACGAACGCGGCCCTCGTGATCGAGGCTCCGGCTGAGGAAATCGTGCGGCTCATCTCGGGCCGCCACTTCGTCCCCGGCAGCCGGCCTGAGCTGAAGGCCGCTAAAGGCTCGGCCGAGGACCTCGCCAAGCTCAAGCGCGCCTTCCGCTAAATTCGCACCGCGGCCCACGGGTCCATGCCCCTTCCGACCATATCATTCCCTCCATGCAGTACGTCCGCAGCGAGATCGATGGCCAGATCGGCATCGTCACCATCGACAATCCCCCGGTCAACGCCATCGCCTGGCCCGTGCGCGTCGAGATCCGCGAGGCGCTCGAGCAGCTCGCGGCGGATGACGCTGTGCGCGTCGTGATCGTGACCGGCGCGGGCGACAAGATCTTCGTCGCGGGAGCCGACATCACGGAGTTCCCGCCACTCCGCTATGAGTCAGGCCTCGAGCGCCAGAAGCGGAACCTCCCATGGTGGGCGGATGTTGCGAATTATGTCAAGCCCCTGCTGGCGGCCATCAACGGCCACGCGCTCGGTGGCGGCCTGGAGCTGGCCCTGGCCTGCGACATCCGGGTGGCTGTCAGCGGCGCGCGCCTGGGGCTGCCCGAGACCGGCCTGGGCATCATTCCCGGCGGCGGCGGCACGCAGCGGCTGCCGCGGCTGGTGGGCGCCGGTCGGGCCAAGCTCATGATCTTCAGCGGCGAGCCGCTGACCGCAGAGGAGGCCGAGCGCTGTGGCCTGGTCGAGAAAGTGGTGCCGCGCGAGGAGCTGCTGGACGAGTGCCGCGCTATCGCCGCCAAGATCATCAGCCGCGGGCCCGTGGCCGTCCGCCTGGCCAAAGAGGCTATTAACGCCGGCTTCGAGCGTCCCCTCTCGGAGGCTCTCGACTACGAGGCCGAGTGCTTCGCGCGCCTCATGGACACCGAGGACAAAAACGAAGGCGTGGCCGCCTTCCTGGAGAAGCGCCCGCCCATCTGGAAGGGCCGCTGACTAGGGTGAGAGTTCCCGGGCGCGCCGCCCGTCGCCGTCGCGGCTGGGCGCAGCGCTTTGGCTCGGACGAGTAGTTATGTCAACACCTCGACCTCCCCTACCCTGCTCGCTAGCTCGGTCCAGGCCGCCGCCACGCTCGTCCTCAGAAGCGGGTCGCCCGGCGAAGCTGCGCTGCTCGGCCTCACGCTTATCGTCATGATCAGCCGAAGGCAGGCTGCGGTCGCTCTCCTGGCGGTCTCGAGAGGGCTGCGCCTCACCGCGCCGCGGCTCCGCCACAGGCCCCTGTTGTCTGTTGCCCGTTGCCTGTGGCCTACCGTCATCCGTGTGGATCACCTCGATGCTTGGCGCGGACGACGGCGAGAGAGCTGGCGGCGCCGGCACAATCGCCTGGCTCACCGCCTGCACCGCGGCGCGCACCGGATACAACGGGCTGTCCGGCGAAGCGCCCTGTGACGCGTACACCACCGCCCCGCCAGCGGCCAGCGCGCTGAGGCCGGCCCCTACGGCAGCTGCCCAGCGCGGCAGCCAGAACGCGCGACGCATCTGCGCCAGGACGCTCGCTTCCTCGGCCGGCCGGTGTCCGTTCGAGGAGATAGCCGCCAGGAGCTGAGCTCGTCCGCGCAGCCGGACCGTCTCGTGCATTGCCGCCGCGTCGACTCGGATCTCGGACACCACGCCCGCCAGCGGGCGCAGCTCGCCAGCGGCTTCGGGGTGCTCCGCCAGGCACCGCTCGAGCGACCGGCGGCCCGACCGGATGTCGTCCAAACAGGCGAGGACGACGTCAGGCGAGATGCGCGCCATCAGGCCATCTCCGGCAGTTGTTTGCGCAGCTCATGTAAAGCCCTGTGGAGGATCACGCGCGCGGTGGCTTCCTTCTTCCCGATTTGGCGCGCGATGTCGGAGTAGTCCAGCTCCTCCAGGTAGCGCATGGCCACCACCTGCTGGAAGTCCGGTTTCAGCCGGCCAATAGCCCTCCGCACCATCTCGCGGCGGTCGCGGCGCTCAGCCTCGGCGTGCGGATCGGCGCGCTCATCGACTTTCGGCAGGCCATCGTCCAGGGGCTGATGATCGCGCTTCGACCGGAAGTAGCTGACTACAGCGTTGTGCGCGATAGTCAGCAGCCAGGCCACGAAGGGAACCTCCGTGATGCGATAGCGCCCGATGGCCTGCCAGGCCTTCAAGAACGTCTGCTGCGTAAGGTCCTCAGCGTCCGGGACGTGGCCGATACGGTACGCGATGTGTCGGTAGACCCGATCCGCGTAGCGGTCGTACAGAACAGCAAATGCCAGCGCGTTCCCTCCTCGAGCGCTTTCAATCAGATCGACTTCAGGCCAGGTGTCAAGCGCCGTGGCCACTTACGCTGTCCAACGCATGAGCGTGCTGTCCGTTACAACGCTAGCTCATGTGTAGGGCAGCCCACCCTTATCCTCTCCTGCCGCGGCAGGAGAGGATAAGGGTGGGCTGCCCTACACATGAGCTAGCGTTGTAACGGACAGCACGCTCATGC
>DATGVV010000275.1:0-5511 GCA_035299885.1 Chloroflexota bacterium
CTGAGGCCATTGGGCGCTTCCGTCAGCGGCCCGAGGGGCAGGCCGAAGTGGCGGACCGGGTCCTCGACTGACCAGTAGGCGGCCTTGATGCGCGGCTCCGCTTCGAGGAAGGCCAGCTGCGCAGCCGCGTACTGATTCCAGGCGCGATCACTTTCGGTGAAATTCGGGTCCAGTGGCAGAGCTGTCTGCGTTTGCAGCCAGGCCTCCCCGTCCAGCGGCGCCGTCGGCAGCTCGGGGATGTTGATGGCCCGCATCTGCTTTTGGCCTGGGCTCCACTCGAAGATCTGGCGCTGAAAGATCTGGTAGACCTTGTCCAATCCGTCGACCCGGAAGCGGCGCGATACGGGGTAGCCAATGGTCGCGGCGCCGCCTCCACCCAGGAGTGTGCTCCACATCGGCACGCCGCTCTCGTCGCTCACGCTGAAGCCCAGACCTGGCCGCCCGACGCCATTCGTTTGGGTGTAGAAGTGCCCGCCACGAATGTCGAAATCTGGCCAGCGGTTGTTGCCGGAGCGGTAATGGCCGCGGCGCACCGGCACCCCGCCGTTCTCGGGGACCTCCGCGAAGCCGATCGGAAATGACTGCGAGATGTATCGCCCCGGGGCGCTGTACTGCACGGCGAAATGCAGGTGCGGTGCGCCACTCTGGCCGGTCGTGCCGGACAGGCCCAGGACGTCGCCCTGTTTGACGGCTTGTCCCAGGCGGACGCGCGCGCCGTTCTGAAACTCGTGAAGGTACGTGGCGGACGTACCGTCGCCATGATCGATGACGATGTAGTTGTTCCAGTCCGGGCAGGAGTAGATGTTGCCGGGGCAGCTCTTGTCCGAGTCCTGCTTGAGCATCATCACGACGCCATCGCGGGCGCCCACGATGGGCGAGCCCTGGGGCATGCGGAAGTCCCAAGCGTAGGCCGAGTTGCCGCTGTGAGAGCCGCCGGAGTTGTTGCCCTGAACGCACTGCCACATCAGCCCGCCCGGATAGGGCAGCAGATAGGACGGCAGGATGGCCGCGTGTGCGGGCAAACGTCCCAACGGCGAAAGCGCCGCGGCGGCCACGGCGGACAGCCCCAGAAAGCCGCGCCGCGACAGCGCGTAGTCAGACAACATCGCAACCGACATTACAGTAATTGTCCGCTTTTCTCGTCGGCAGCTAGCCAATTGAGGTGCAGCTGGCCACCGCGTTAAGTCCCGGAGCAGTCCCACCGCCGCAGGCAAAAGCGCGATCATTCAGCACCGCGAGCTGGAGACCGTGTCGTGGAACGCGCATCTTCTCGATCTGCCAGGCTCCGCCTCGAAGGCGAGCCAGTTGATCGATGATTCGGTCGCCCTCGCCACCTGCCACGACTGGGTCGCCGTTGAGCGTCTCGGCCCCGGCGCCGCTGGTCGGCTGAGGCAAATCGGGCAGCCGCTGCCAGGTATTGGCAACAGGATCGAAGCAGTCGACGCGAGGCGTGTTTGGCGAGCGGCCGCCGGCGATGCAGGCCTTACCCTCATACGCGAAGCCAGCCACGTGGTCTCGCGGCGCTTGCAGTGGCGGCAAGTCGGTCCAGTGGTTGGCGGTGGGGTTGTACACCTCGGCTGGGCCAACTTCGGCCTTATCGATGCCGCCCAGGGCGTACAGCTTGCCGCCGAGGGCGACGAGAGCCAGCGCGCCGCGGGCGTGGTTCATCGGAGCCATCGGCCCCCATTTGCCGGCGGCCAGTCGGTAGGCCCCGCTTACCGCCGGCCCGTTGCTGAAGCCGCCAGCCAGGTAGACGTCGCCGCCGATGGCCGCGGCCGAGGGATGGTCCAACGGCGCCGGCAGGGCGGGCCCGGTTTGCCAGCCACGCCCGTCGAAGACGAATACGGTTGAGGTGTCCTTTCCGGCCGTGTCGAAACCCGCCATGACGTACAGCTTCCCGCCCGCCACCGCGCCCGCGGCTTCTTCGCGCGCCGCTGGCAGCGGCGCCTCATCGCGCTGAGCCAGTGTGGCTGCTGTGCCAGCCGGCGGTTTCGACGAAGCCGCGGGCGCGGAAGCCGCTGCCGCTTCGCTCACGCTCGGCCTGCTGCTTGCTGGCGTGCCAACGGCCGAGCTGCTCCCAGCTAGCGGACCGCCCTGTCCCGAGCATGTCGCCAGCAGTAGCGCGGCGCTCGCGTATGCGGCCAGAGCCCTCATCCACTGATGGCGGCCACGCTCTCGCGCAGCGTCTCGGGCGTCAATGGGCCGCGGTAGATCGAGCGCAGCGTGCCGGCGCGATCCACGAAGTAGGTCGTCGGCAAGCCGACCACCTGGTAGCGCTCGACCACCGAGCCGTCCTGGTCGAGCAGGATGGGGAAGCTCACCCCCAGCTGAGCCACAAACGGCTTGACCTTGACCGCCGATTCCACGTTGTCAACCCCCAGCACTACCAGGTCGGGGTGGCTGGCCGCCTCCGCCTGCAGCGCCGGCATCTCCTGCTTGCAGGGCTCGCACCACGTCGCCCAGAAGTTGACGATGACCGGCCGCCCGCGGTAATCCGCCAGCGACACCGCCGGCCCGTCAAGACTCGGAAGTTGGAAGCCTGGCGCCTGCCGGCCGACGATCGGGGAGGCGGGCGCCCGCTGGAACAGCCAGTAGGACGCGCCAGCTGCCAGCGCGATCAGAGCGAGCAGCAGTACTCCCCAACGCCTTGACATTTCTGTCTCTCAGTGTACGGAGGCGTCGCGCACGCGGTTTCAAGCACGAAACGATCACCGGCAGCCTGTTCAACTTGGGCGCGATTGTGCCGAACATTAAGGCAAAGGTACTAACCCAAATGGTTTCGCCCATCATGTTCATGATTCCACCCCCGGCGCCGTGGCTGAGCATGGCCTCGCTGGAGGCGGAGTTGAAAAAGGCAATCCAGGCGCCGCCCCAGGCGCCCAAGGCCTCGGCGGCCCCGCCGAGCCCAAGCCCGGCCCCGCGCCACGTCGACCTGATCGCCTAGCTCCTCAGCCCGAACCCTATACTTCGGGCGGTGAATCGATCACTGCTCGATGATCTAAATCCACAGCAGCGCGAGGCCGCCGAGACAGTCGAAGGACCGCTCCTGATCCTGGCTGGCGCTGGTTCCGGCAAGACGCGCGTCCTAACCTATCGCATCGCCAACCTGGTGCTCAACCATGGCGTCTCGGCCAACAGCATCCTGGCCGTGACGTTCACCAACAAGGCCGCCAATGAGATGAAGAGCCGCGTTGCGCAGCTCATCGGCGGCGTGCCGTTCAGTATGGCTATTGGCACCTTCCATTCCATCTGCACGCGCCTGTTGCGGGGCGAGATCGGCGCGCTGGGCTGGGACAAGCGCTTCACCATCGCCGACGACAGCCAGCAGGAGACGGCCCTCAAGAGCATCCTGCGCGAGATGGGCGTCGACGAGAAGCGCTTCACGCCAGCCAGCATCCTGGGCCGCATCTCGGCGGCCAAGAACGAGCTCATCGAGCCGGGTGATTACGCCCGCCGGGCGGACGGCTTCTTCGAGCACCTGGTGGCGGAGGTGTATCCCGCCTACCAGCGCCGCCTGGCGCTCAACAACTGCCTTGATTTCGATGATCTGCTGACCTTTGTCGTGAAGCTCTTCCAGGAAGCGCCGGAGGTCCTGGAGCGCTACCGCGACCGCTGGCGCTACATCCTGGTCGATGAGTACCAAGACACCAACCGCGCCCAGTACGTGTTCACCAAGCTGCTGGCCGAGAAGCACCACAACATTTGCGTCGTGGGCGACGACGACCAGAGCATCTACTCCTGGCGCGGCGCCAACATCCGCAACATCCTCGATTTCGAGAAGGATTACCCCGAGACCAAGGTCATCAAGCTGGAGCAGAACTACCGCTCCACGCAGAACATCCTGGACGTGGCCCACTCCGTGATTCGCGAGAACCGCGAGCGCAAAGAGAAGAAGCTGTGGACCGACAACGGCAAAGGCGCTCCGGTGGCCGTCCAGTTCATGCCCAATGACTTCGAAGAGGGCCGCTTCGTGGTCCGCGAGATCCGCCGCCTGATGGCCCGCGGCGATCACCGCCTGCTCAGCGACTTCGCCATCCTGTATCGGACGAATGCCCAGTCGCGTCTTGTTGAGCGCGCCTTCGCCGAAGAAGGGCTGCCCTACCAGGTGATCGGCGGCCCCAAGTTCTACGAGCGGCGCGAGATCCGCGATCTGCTGGCCTACCTGCGGCTGATCTCCAATCCGGCTGACGACGCCAGTTTGCGGCGGATCGTGAACGTTCCGCCTCGCGCCCTGGGCGACACCTCGCTGGACCACCTTCAGAAGTTCGCCAGCGCGCACGGCATGCCGCTGTGGCGGGCCATCCTGGAGATCGACGATGTGCCTGGCCTGCAGCCGCGCGCCGTCACAGCCTTCAAGGCATTTGGCCAGCTCATCCTTGGCCTCATGGACGCTAGCCAGAGCGTCCCTATGGTCACCCTGCTGGAGCTGATCCTGGAGCGCATCGGCTACCGCGAGCACATCAACCCTGATGGCAACCTCGAAGGTCAGGACCGGCTGGAGAACGTCACTGAGCTCATGCGTCAGGCGGCGGCGCTGCCCGAAGGCGATCCGCGCGAGAACCTAGCCCAATTCCTGGACGAAGTCACCCTGGTGTCGGATCAGGACACGATGGAGGACGCCACCGAAAAGGCCACGCTGATCACCTTGCACGCGGCCAAGGGCCTGGAGTTCCCGGTGGTGTTCATCGTGGGCATGAGCGAGAACATCTTTCCTCACCGCCGTGTGGCCGACGATCCGAACCAGATGGAAGAGGAGCGGCGGCTGGCCTACGTGGGCATGACGCGCGCCAAGCAGCGCCTCTACCTGGTCCACGCTGAGACGCGCGGCCAGTGGGGCGGCCCGCCCCAGGAGAGCGCCCCGTCGCGTTTCTTCCTGAGCATCCCGGCCGAGCTGATGACCAGCCCGTATGGCCTCGAACGCGGCGCCGCGGCCCCCGGCCGCTGGGGCCGCCGTGAGTTCGCCCCTCGCTATGGCGGCGAGGACGACTGGCCGCCGCGTGAAGCCGGCGACGCCCCACGCTGGCGGCAGGCTGAGCTCATCCGACCGGGTGGCCATGGCAAAACGGGCGCCCACCATTCATGGGATGTGACCAAACCCCAGACCCTAGACCCTAGACCCCCGCTTGTTACCGAGCAGACCTACCATCCGGGCCTCAAGGTCCGTCACGCCAAGTTCGGCACCGGCGTGGTCGTCCGCAGCGATCTGATCAACGGGGACGAGAATGTGACCGTGGCCTTCGAAGGCTTCGGCGTGAAGAAGCTGTCGGTCGCCTTCGCCCCGCTCGAAAAAGTTGGCTAGCCGAGTGCTGTTCCTCTCCCATCGCAATGGGAGAGGCTAGGTGAGGGCCCCAGCACACCGCCTGCGAGTCGCCGTCCTGTTTGGTGGCCGCTCGGGCGAGCACGAGGTGTCGCTGCAGTCTGCCGCCAACGTCATGCAGGCGCTGGACCCGGCCAAGTACGACGTGATCCCCATCGGCATCGACCGTTCCGGCAAGTGGCTGCCTGGTCCCG
>DATGVV010000276.1:0-2249 GCA_035299885.1 Chloroflexota bacterium
GCCTTCAGCGTCTTGTCGCGCCCAACCGGCGAGAAGATAACCTCCAAAAAGCCGTTGCCCAGCTCCTGGTTGATGGCTCGGATTTGCGACAGCACGCTGTCTGGGCCGCCGGCCACCAGCTGGCCCAGCTCCATGCGCTCCTTCAGGTCGTGAGCAGCGTGCCGGTCGCGCTGGCGCTGGGTGTCGCGGCCGTAGTAACCGGCGCTGGCCGCGGCATCGTCCACAGCCTTGTTGCTGGTGCTGTATGCCGTCCGCCGCTCGCCCCCACCGGACGCTAGCACGTCCTCGATGGCCTGCTCGTCCGTGTCGGCCACGTGAACGCCACAGCGATAGATCACGTCGTCCGGTCCCGGCTCCCAGCCGACTTTCGCCGCCTCCGTGCGGTAGTGGCGAACGGCATCGCTGGCGTAGGGCACAGTGGTGAAGGCGAAACCCACACTCAAATGGTTTTGGGCGGCGAACTCCCCCGATTCGGGGCTCGAGGCCGAGACGTAGATCGGTGGATGCGGCTGCTGCACAGGCTTAGGCCAGATCGAAATGGCCCTGAACTCGTAGTAGCGGCCCGCCCAGCCGAACGGCTGAGGCTCCGTCCAAGCTTTCACGATCAGCGCCATGGCTTCTTCGAACCGCTCGCGTGACTCGGCTGGGTTCACGCCATAGGTGACGTACTCGTTCGAAGTGCCGCGCAGCATCCCCGCCACGACGCGCCCGCCGGTCAGCGTGTCCAGCATGGCGAACTCCTCGGCTACCCGCACCGGGTTCAGGATGGGGATATCCGGCCCCAGCAGCGCGATCCTGGCCCGCCGGACGCGCTGGCTGAGGGCGCCGGCAATCACCATAGGGTTGGGCGTGAGGCCCATCGGCGCGTAGTGGTGCTCGGCCACTGTCACCCAGTCGAAGCCCAGCTCGTCCGCCAGCTGAAACATCTCCAGGCTGTTCTCCATCGACTTCTGGGCGACCTCGGTTGAGAACGTTTGGCTGGGGACCGGCCACACGCCGCGCGGCGCGGGGCCCTGGTACGGCACCGACGAAAAGAGCGCTGCCTTCATTGCGCCTAATTTCACCACGAAACGGGGGCACACGTCTTGCGTCCTCGTCTGATGGAGTCCAAAAAGGAGGCAGCAACATGGCGACCGTCGAAATCGGTGGCCAGGAGCGCGAGTGGGAGAAGGCGGGCGACATGATGGGCATGGTCAGCGGGCGCGTGAAGGGCGACCTGGAGCGCTTTAAGGAATTCATCGAAGCGCGCCGGACTGAGACCGGCGCGTGGCGCGGCGAGATCAAGCGTGAGCCGGTCGAAGGCGAACCTAGCCGCATAACCAGCTAATCCTCTCGGCTGAAAGAGCCCCGGCAAAGCTGCCGGGGCTCTTTCCTTTACACTGCGTTCGCATGGCCGTCATTCGGCGGGCGTTCGCCGACTTGCCCGGGGGACAGATCCACTACGCTACCGCCGGTCAGGGCGAGCCGGTGCTGCTGCTGCACCAGACGCCGCGGTCCTGGGACGAGTTCCGCGAGGTGCTGCCCATCGTGGGCCAGCGCTGCCGTGCCATCGCGATGGACACCGTCGGCTTCGGCGATTCCTTCCGGCCAGCCGAGCCGTTCTCGGTCGAGCTGGCCGCCCGCGTCGCGATCCAGTTCCTGGACGCCATCGGCGTGCAGCGAGCCCACGTTGTGGGGCACCACACTGGGGGTGTCGTCGCGGTCGAGCTCGCGGCCACCCATCCCGAGCGGGTGAGCAAGCTCATCCTGTCGTCCACGCCGTATGTCGATGCCGCGCGGCGGCAGCGCGTGGCTAGCCGTCCGCCGATCGACGAGGTCGAGTACAAGGCCGATGGCTCACATCTGACGGCGTTGTGGCAGCGGCGCATGGGCTTCTATCCGCCAAATCGGCCCGATCAGCTGGCTCGCTTCGTGATTGACGCGCTTAAAGTTGGCGACCGCGCCGAGGAGGGCCACCGCGCCTGCAATCGCTACGAGATGGAACGGCGCATCGGGCTCATCCAGGCGCCGCTGCTGATTATGGTCGGAGGCGAGGACCAGTTTGCTCTGCCCGAATATCACAACATGATCGAGCGCTTGCCGCAGACGCAGCGGCGCATCATCCCGGGCGGCATGGTGCCGCTGCCGGACCAGCTTCCGGAGGAGTTCTCGGAGGCCATCCTGGAGTTTCTGAGCTCCTAGATTCACGGCCCGCTTGACAAGCTGACCAAATGTGCAGTATGCTCACTTGTGCAGTAAGCAAGGAGGTT
>DATGVV010000277.1:0-4047 GCA_035299885.1 Chloroflexota bacterium
GAACAGGCCCATGAAGCTACCCAGGAGCAGGAAGCCGACCGGCAGTAGTGTGCCGAGCGCGGCTATCAGCAGCACGCCAGCAGCGGCTGGCCAGCGCCACGCATGCAGACGTGTCAGCGCTAGCCGGGTCCGTCCCGTGAGCGTTGTGTAGCTGCGCCTGCGACTGACCCACAGCTGCAGCAAGATGAGCGGCAGCGTTGTCAGCAGAATGAACATGCTGAGCGCCGTCGCCGCCCCGTAGTTGACCGGCGACTGGTTGATCAGCGCGTAGATCTTCGTGCTGTAGACCTGAAAGCGGATTGGTGTCCCGAGTACCAGCTCGATCTCGAATGCCTCGAAGGAGCGGATCAACGATAGGAGAACGACGATCAGCACGGCCGGCGCAATGGCGGGAATGACGATCCGCGTGACCGTGCCGAGCACCCCAGCGCCGGTTACCCGCGCCGCTTCCTCGAACGAGGCGTCCATGTTCCGGAAGGCGGGCACGAGCAGCATGACCTTCGCGCCGAGGCCAATGCCCATGATGTGGATGAACACGATGCCCCAGAAGGAATAGATGTTCAGAGGCGCGCTGGTCACGAACTGCAGCTGCTTGAGGAGCTGGTTCAAGAGACCGTAGTTGGGATCGGCCAGCAGGATCCAGCCGGCGGTGAGAACCAGCGTGGGCAGGAAGTAGGACAGCCAGAACAGGAACTCCAGCCGCCGCGCGCCGGGCACATCTGTGCGGGCCAGCAGCCAGGCTATACCAAGCGCCAGCGGAATGGAGATCACATGCTCGGTGATGCTCACCTTCAGGGTGTTCACGAGGGCGGTTGAGATGCCCGGATCCGTGACCGCGGCTCGCCAGTTGGCGAAGCCATAAGCCAGCCCACTGCGAGGCAACGACACCTCGAAGCTGTTGATTAACAGCAGCAGCACGGGATAGAGCACCACGAAGGCAATCACCAGCAGAAAGGCGGTGCAGGCCAGAGTCGTAGTTTCTAACCGGGGCCCGCGGACGCCGGCACGCGGCAGGATCGCTTCTAGTGTGGCCACCTAGGGAACGAGCTGGCTGGTCGCCTGCGGCGCGTCCTCAGTGACGATCATCGCTCCGCCGAATGCCTGCTGCTGGTAGCCGCGCGCGTTCTCGACCGCGAATTTCCGCCAACGGATCACGTCTTGATCCCAGGCTGAGAGGCGCTCCGGTCCGGGCCGTGTCTGCCTCAGCAGGCGGTGATCCTGGCCGATGAACAGCCGGTCGTGAGTGATCCGAAACATCTGGAAGTACAGCGTCCACCACAGCCTGCTGGCCGGGGTGTGGCGGCCGCTCATGGCGCACATGTTGTACAGGTGGTCCTGGTCGATGGGAATGATGAACTGGGTGAAGTATTGGTCCTCATGGACCGTGTGGACGTAGGAAGGCAGGCCGTGAAGAAAGGAGTTTGGCCGAAAGCCCGGTACGAAATTGGCGTTTGGCCTGCGTCGTGCCGCCAGCCGGCGCCACCATTTGCGACCGGGGAATTTGCCTAGGCCGGGAAACTCCACCTGGTCCGCCGGCGGGCCATGGCTCTCGAAGCGCGGCATCTCCAGCACCTTGCCCTGGTGCTCCACCGCGTCGAGGTGCGGCTCAATGCCTAGGGTGCGAAACGGCAGCTTGTGGAACAGGAACTGGGGTGAGCTGCGATGCACGTACGGCGCGTGCAGGCCATCCGCAAAGTTGTCGAACAGGAGCGCCCAGTTGGTGTGCCACACCTGAGTGAAGTGGATGAAATTCACCACGCCTGGTACCGTCATGGCCACCGGGAGGTCTTCTTCGATTGGCGCGGGAGCCAGATCCCCGATCCAGGCCCACACCACGCCCAGCCGCTCCTCGATCGGGTAGGCCTTAGTCCGGACCTTCGCGGGCATGGCGGAATCGGGCCCCTCCTGAATACAGGCGCGCAATTGGCCCGTGCCGTCGAACGTCCAGCCATGGTAGGGGCAGCTGATGGTGCCTGAGCCCGGAAAACGAATGTGACCCGCGGACAGGCTGGCGCCGCGGTGAGGGCAGCGATTGGCCAGGGCGTTCGCCTTGCCACCGTCCCGCCACAAGACGATGTCCTCGCCCAGGAGCCGACGGCGGATTGGCCGCTTCTTCAGGTCCCGTGACAGGATGACTGGATACCAGTAGTTCCGAAAGCCCAGCGAGGGCAGGCGCCACTGCTCGAAGTAGCGTTCCGCCTGCTGGCCCAGCTGCACGCCGGGCGCGTGGCCGTTGATCTCGGACCGGAACAGGGCTTCATGGCTGCTGCCCTGCGTCAGCAGGGTTACGAATTCGTTGCGAGACAGCCGGCCGATCCCCATCTGCCTAATGGGCTCCATTACTCCAAAAGCCAACGGCCATGCCCATGATGGCGCGGTAGAACGGCTCGTACATGACTTCGGTTGCCGGCCGGTCACCCAGCGCGCCCAGCAGGATCAGCCAGCTCCGGAACTCTATGTCACCGTTGGCCAGCAAGTCCTTTGACGTGAGCTCGGCCAGCTTGCTGGCTTTGCCCTGACGCATGAGGTCGACGATCGAATGGTCGAAATCGGTGCAGATGGCGCCGTGCGTATAGGGTCCGGAGTAGCTCTTCCAGGGATAGCCTGCCGTGAAGTGCGACAGCCCGCCTGAGGCGTAGATAGCCACCCGCTCGCCGGCCGGCCGGCCCTTGATGACCCGGGCAATGGCTTGGCCCAGCGCATGGCAGCGTGCCGGCTCAGGCGCCGGGAAATGAATGGCGTTCACGAAGAGCGGCACGATCGGAATGTCGCGCTCCGGCGTGAGGATCTGCAGCGGCGGCCCGTGGGCATGGGATTTCAGCTCGCCGTTCGGAAACTGCCGCGAATAGGCCAGGTCGAAGCCCTGGGCCACGCAGCCCTCGAGGATGGCTTGCGCCAATTCTGCGTGGCAGGCGTATTCTCCACCATCTTCACCGTGAGCCACAGCTCTCACGCGATCCCCGGTGTAGATGGCGAATTGGGGCATGTTGTCTTCGTGGTAGTTCTCGTCTTGGTCATCGCCAATGACGATTAGCGCGTCGGGCCGCATGACGGCCAGTTCGTCGCGTAGGCGTTCGAGACCGCTCCGGATGCGCTGGTAACGCGGGCGGATGCTGTGGAGCGTCTCACTGTCGACTTGCGGCTGCTGAGGCGGCTCTACGCCGTAGCGCTTCTTGTAGCTCCCGCGGTTCCAGGCGCGGCGCTCGTCCCACGTCTCGGGGTCGATGAGCGTGAACGCATGTGAGGATGCCAGTCCCGCTGCAATGGTGCCCATGTACCCTTCCTTTCCCGGCTCAGAAAAATGTCGACAGTGCGCGCGAGAGCACCGTGTGGTCGAGGACGATCTTGCGCCCGGCGATCTTCCACGCGCCGGCCACTTTGCGCAAGCGATCCTCGCGCCTGCCGAAGAACTGGTAGTCCGTGCTCTCCACGCGTCCCTGGTACACATGGAAGTTGGATAGCACCTCGAGCTCGCCTCCTTCGGTCTCACGCACTCGAACATTGGTGATGAGGTGGCGCGTTCTGGAGGCTGGGATCTCGGCATGTGCCAGGCCAGTGTCGAGTCGTTCCACCCGCAGGCGCAGGAAGTTCTTGTCATCATCCATCAGCGGCACGGCCGGCTCATCTTCGGGATGAAGCCCATCGCGCCGGGCCTGGAGCGTCTCCCGGACCGGCATCCAATAGCGTACGTCGTCTGTGAACAAGTCCAGCCACTCCCAGAAGCGGCCCTCGTCGAGCAGGGCCGCCTCTTCATAGAGGAACTGCTCGATCTCTTGCTGGAGGTCGCGGCTGACGGTTGGCGCGGTCATGCTTCCGCCATCAGATCGGCCCAGTACTGGTAGAACAGACGCTGGTTCTGCTCGGTGAATCGGGGCCCCACCAGCCCCGGCAGGCCCTCGACATCCCACTTCTCGTGGCCCGGCCAGCGGCCGTCGTAGCCGAGCTTCATGCCGAAATGGAAGCTCAGCTCGCGGGCTTTCGGGCTCAGTGTGTTCTCGGTCACGCGCTCGAAGTTCTCGTAGTCGTCCTGGCCGAAGATGCCGGCGG